>VBCJ01000262.1:0-11346 GCA_005884335.1 Betaproteobacteria bacterium
ATTTCCCGTATCGCATTTGCGGTAGGAAGCGCTCGTCGCGGCTATCGTGCCCGAGCTCCCCGAGGTATAGGTGAAGGTATTGGCGGTGGTCGAGTTCACGGGAACACAGGTGACGCTCAGGCCCCCCGTGCCGCTGGTGACGAACACCTTGTCGGGGGTGGGGGAGGTGGTTAGGCCGTGCGCTTCGACCGTGGTCGCGGTCACCGTGCTCCCGGCTCGCGCGAAGCTTCCGATGGGCATCATCTCGGGAAGACCGAAGACCATCGTCTGAGCACCGGACACTATATTGAAGCTCGCGTTGGACCTGTTCGTGCGGTAAGGAAACTGGCCCGCGGACATGGCATGGCCGACGTCGTCGGTGCCCGAAACGAGGGTATTGGCGGTCAGCGGGGCGGGAGGCGCCGAGTCGGTTTGCCCATTGCGCATGCACACGCCGTTCGAATTGCAATACTTCCTGTCCTGTATCGCGGTCGTGACGTCGATCGTGCCTGAGGAGGCAGTGTAGGCGTCCCTCGGGGTCGTGGCGGGCGTGAGGGTCCCGCTCGGTGGATTGATGTGTGGCTGGCCGTTCGAGTCGATTCCGACCAGGTAGGTGAAGTTCGGATCGTAGCCGACGCCGTTCATTGCAAATTCGCCGCCTGCTGAGTACCCCGGGTCGCCTTCCACGCAGATAGTGCTTCCGGTGCTGGTGGTCATGCAGGGATTGTTCGGGGAGCTGTTGCTGCCCGAGACGGCGAGGACGGTAGCGGGGTCGACGTAGTCGGGAACGAACTGCCAGCCCATGCTCCCCGAGTTGTCGAGCGTGAAGAGAACGTTCGGCACGATGTTGTTGCCGCCTGCAGAGGCGAGCGGCAACTGGGAAATCGCGACTTGGGCAAACGCCGGCTGCGCCGCCAGATTGGCGGCGAGTCCGTAGGCGAGGAGGCGCTTGATCAGAACGAGGTGGTTGCGTTTCATGGTTTTGCTCCCTCTCAGGCGAGCGCGCTCTAGTTGAACGCCTTCACCAAGGATTGAACGATTGAAATCGAGTTGCGCGGTCCCACGGCTTTCGCCGTGATGCGGTAATGGGTGGCCGGCAACGTGGTATGGGAGTCCGTCGGCCGGGTCTGGTCGGAGCCTTGCCCGGTCAGTGCCGCCGTGGAAAGCGTCGACGCGCAGATGTTGGGGGGGTTGCTGCCGCAGGTCGCGCCGGTGTCGCAATTGGGTACGGGGCACAAGCGATGGATGAGGAAGAACACCACGTTGCCGCCGGCATCGGCGGTGCCGTTGTTCAACTGCCCCGCCTCGCCCCAGTTGAGCGGGTTGTTCCAGTCGGGGTCGCTCGCGGGGACGCTGGAAAAATAACCCTTCGAGGCCGTTCCAGACTGGTGGTTGTCGTTGACCAGGGTCGGGCCGAGATTCGCGGTGAGCCAGGCGACGCCGGCCTGGATTCCCTGGTCGGCCGCATTGACCGAAGCTTGCCGCAGCCCGATGTTGCCGGCCGTGATGGTTGCGGTATCCACCGAGCGCATCGTCGCGATGCCGGCGAGGGTCATGGCGACCAGCACGATGAGCGCGATGATCAGGATCGTGCCGCCTTGACGGGCGCGCAGCGGCGCGCTCGCTCGCGCGCGTTGAGAGAACGAACGGGAACTTTTCATGTCAGCTCGACTTCCATATCCAGTTGCGCAAGGGAATCGTGGTCTCGAACACCCGATACCGGTAGCATTTCCAGTCATCCGGCGCAGCCACGCTCGCACTTACATCGAGTCGCGTCTTGTAATTGAACGGCGCGCCCGCCCACGGGGTGCCCGTCCACTGCGGCTCGGCGGTGGCGGGGGTCGCATCGCAAGGGTCGGTGGCAAGTCCGGAGGACGCCTTCTCGGGCAACGCGCTGCGTGAGACTACGGCGATCCGCACGGCGATGAGGCGGGCCCAGGGGGTAAGCACGGGCGGAGGAACCGCGGCCAACAATGCGTTGAAAGTGGCGGCGTCCACGTAGCGGTCGACGATGCCGTCGCCCGCTGTCGGGGTGACGTTATAAGGCACGGTCGCGTCGTTGATTCCGTCATCCAGCCCGTAGAGTGCGCGCATGTGGACGATGTTGTCGGCGATCGAGGTGACTGCCGGTTGGCCGTTGCTGATCACGAATTGAGAGGTCACCGTCAAGCTGCCGTTTGCGAGGGCGTAGAAGTTGTAGACGGGCAGATAGATGGGCGCGGTTCCGCCCGGGGGCAAGGTGTAGAGGTTGCCCAGGTTGAATACGCGTGACACATTGAGTGTGCCGACCCCGGCGTAGAAAACGCCCAGCCCTCCGGGCGGGTTGAATCTGGGCGTGCGTGTGAACCCTCCGCTCAGGTACGCGGTGTTGTCGTGTTTGAGCTGATTCGAACTCGCGCCTATGCGGTTGAACTCCATGATCGAGCAGTTCTTCCCCGAGTTGGGTTCGACCAGGAAGAGCAGGTCGCCGGGGTTGTACCCGAACGGGTTGGAGACGAACAGATCATCGGTGGGGACCGCCATGTTCCCGGAAAGGGAGACGCTGCCTGCGGCCTGGGACTGCGAGCCGTAGAGCACGCTTATCTGGTCCGGTGCCGTGGTTGCCGCCCCCGAGGTGATGAACACCGGGGCGAGCTTCATGGTGACTCCGGCCGCCGGGAAATTCGGAGTCGCGCGCTGGTTGTCGTATCCGACGATATTGCAGCCGACGAAGCCGGTGTCGTTGAATCCCATTCCCGCGTTCTTGAAATCGCGCTCGATGGTATAGAGCGCGATCACGCCGTTCTGCTGGGCGTCACCGCCGCTCGTCGTGGAGCGCTTGATGCCTTCGGACACTTGGAACACCTGGAAGATGATGATCATGCCGATGAGCCCGATCAGCATGGCCACCAGCAGCTCCACCATGCTGAAGCCGTGCCCGGAAACACGATGTTGAGAGGGGCGCATCGCTCAGGTCGAACTCGGATAGACGTAGGCGATCACCGTGTGGCTGTGCGCCGGAAGGTTCTGCGTCGCTTCGTCGGGCAAGCGCCATCTGACGGTGATCTGCACGGTCGCCCCGGTCGGCACCGCAGGCGCAGGGGGGGTGGGATTGGTCAGCGTTACGACCGGAAGCTGGTTTGCGCCGTCCGGAAGCCGCAATTGCACCCTGTTGACCCAGGGCAGGATTCTCGCGGGAGGCGCTCCCGCTCCGGGGAAAGCGTAAGCACCGATATTACCGTTGTCGGTCCACATCTGCGCGAGCAACTCCTGCGCGAGGAAAGCCGCCTCGCTGCGATATTTGGCGCTGGTCACGTCCTTGATCGCAACGGCCTGCATTCCCACCACGGCGAGGATGCCGATCGAGAAAATGAGGATCGCCACCAGGGCCTCGATCAGCATCACGCCGCGCTCGCTGCCCCGCGCCGGAAATCGCGTGCCTGCGCGCATCATCGTCTCTCCTCTCATGGGAACGCCGGGCAGCCGCGCGGCTCGGGGGGCGCGAAGGCCGGATCGCACATGCGGGTGCTTCCCCCGGAATTGATGATGATGCGCAGCGGCCGCATCGCGCTGGGAGAGACGTTGAGATTGGTCACGTCGATTTTGTTGATGCTCGGCGTGCCGTCGGCGTTCGCGACGACGTTTCCCAGCGCGGCAAAAGTCACTGTGCTGGCAGCCTGCGGTGCGGGCGGGACGGGCGGGGACGGCACGAACACGGACGTCGCCAGAGCGCCGGGAGAACCCTCGGCGCTGGTGCGTTTCTGGAGAATTCGCCCGGGGGGAGGAACGGGCTGCCCGCTGTCAGTGACTGCATCGCACGCGCCGGTGGGATCGGCGAGGCTCACCACCCAGCTGACCGAGACGGGCGCAGTGACGGAGTCACTCGCCAAGACGCAAGTCGAGGTCAAGTCGGAGACGAGCTGGAAGCGCACCGGGGTGTTGCGGCGCACTGCCTCCCCGCGCGCCACCTGCAGGCCGTTGAGCGTCGCCTCGGCGGCGGCGCGGATCTGCTGGTTCTGCAGCCATTCGGCAAAGCCCGGTGCGCCCAGCCCGATCAGCACGCCAAGGACCACCAGCGAGATCATGATCTCGACGATGTTGAGGCCGCGCTGCGAGGAACGCATGCTCAGCACTGGCCGCCCTTCCTGATGGTCCAGCAGTTCGGATTGTTTGCGTACCCGGCTTGTTCGATCGGCGAGCCTCCAGTCACCGTGGTGGCGCGGACGTTGCTTTCGTTGATCGTGAACCTGAGGCCCGTTATGCTGGCGTCGGTGGCGTCGGCCTGGATCGTGTACGTGGTCGCCGGGGTCGCTGTCGCAGGGCAGGTGATGGTGAAATACCTAAGGGTCGGGACCGGCACGCTGGACCCTGCGGTGCACGGAGCCAGCACCGGGGCGCCGGGGGTGGTGTACGAGCGATTGTCCTGGAAGTACTGCTCCATCTTGGTTCTCATAGCGAGCAGGGTCGAGGTCGCTTCCTGGATCTTGCCGCGCCTCACGTAATCCGTGTAGTTGGGGAGGGCGATCGCCGCCAGGATCGCGACGATCGCGATCGCGACCATCAATTCAATCAGGGTGAAACCGGTTGGGCGCTGCATAGGGACTCCCTTCTTTTGCGGCTCAATGATAGAGAACTCGGGAAGTCCGCCGCAAACCTTCCCGACGAGTGGCCGAAATCCGCGTACGTACGGCACTTGCGCCGGAATTTTAGCGGAATTAATTCACGTTCCCGAGCGTGACTCCCGGAAGGGGACTTCATGGATTGCGGGCCGAATTAGACAGGGTCCAAATGCTCGTCTAGAATGGTTTTCGTGAGAAAACTGCAGAACCGAAATCGCGAAAACATCGCCCAGCTGCTGCGTCGGCATGGCATCACGCCGACGCATCAGCGCATGGAGATCGCCCACGTGCTGTTTACGCGGCGCGAGCATCTTTCGGCGGATCAGATCCTGAAGTGGGTCAACTCCCGCTACGCTGAAACATCGAAGGCAACCGTCTACAACACGCTGAAACTCTTCCTGCAAAGGAAGCTGATCCGGGAGCTGGTCGTGGATCCGGCCAAAATCGTCTACGACCCGAACACCGAGCCGCATCATCACCTCTACAATGTTGTGACGGGACGGCTCACCGATCTTCCCGCCGACAATATCCGCGTCGTCGGCCTGCCGCCTTTGCCGCAGGGCACGGTCGCCGACGGCGTGGACATCGTCATCCGCACGCGCCCGCGATCCTAGGCAAAACCGGGGACAGACCACTATTTTCGGCAGCCGGAGTCCCTGCGGCTTTGCCGCGAAGGAAAATGGTGGTCTGTCCCCGGTTTTGCCGCTGATATAATGCGGGCTCACCCTTCGTGCGCGGGGCGCAGGCTGGCGTAGCTCAGCTGGTAGAGCAACTGATTCGTAATCAGTAGGTCGGTGGTTCGAGTCCACTCGCCAGCACCATCCGAGGGCTACGAACAGGCCCGCGCCGATTCTTCCTCCGGCAGCGCACGAGACGGAGAGAGGCATGATGAAGCTGTTCGGAGGAGGCGCGTCCGATCATCCCATGGCCGAGGTGAAGGGGGCCCGGGTGATCCTCGACGCGATTCCCGCGGGCGATCCGTTCAAGGCGCTCGAGGATCTGAATCACTGGCTGGAATCGGTGCGTGCCTGGGAGGGCTTCAAACCCGAGCACAGGGCGCAGATCGTGCAGATGGTGGACGAGGCTGCGCAGGTCCACCTTCGCAAACTCCAGCGGGAGTACCTCTCCTCGCAGCGCCCGTCCAAATTCCAGGAAAACCGGCTGTGGTCGGTGATACGCGAATGGTATCGGCAATCTGCGCTCGCGTTCGCGACCTGCATCGAAGCTTACGCGATCGGCCAGAAGGGCTGGGAGGACCTGAAACAGAGCGTGCCGCTGCTCACCGTGCGGGCGCTGCGCGCGTTCGCCGCGCAGATGAAATGGCAGCACATGCGCTACGGTCCTCCGGACAATTCCCTGTGGGAAGTGGTCGCAAAGATCTACGCGCTCTCGGAAAACCGCAAGTACTCGCAGTCCAAGGTGATCGCCTACGCAGGGTTGCCCGGGGAGACTTCGCCCGAGCAGGAATTTCTCAAAGCGGTGATGTTTGCGGCATCGTCGCCCGACAGCCTGCTGCCAGTCGAGATCGAGCTGGTCGAGCGGCTGATCGCACATTTTGCCGGCTCGTTCAAGCTCACTGCCACCCTCCAGCCCGATATCGTCTACTGCTTCGATCTGGCAAATCACGAGCCTCCGGTGCGTGCCGCGCATCTGCCGCACCGCGCTCCGACGCTCAGGTTCTTTGCCGCAGGCGGCGCAGTGAAGGAGATCGAGAAGCTCGCCCAGACCGTGAAATCCACCGGTGCGTTGCCTTCGAGCATCGCGCTGGGCGGTAACTATGAACCCGAGGTCGTGCTCGACGTTCTCGATCACGTCGCTCTTCACTGGTCGCCCAAGCCTCCGGAGAGGAGAGCGCAGCGTCACCGAGTCAAGTCGCGGCTCACCGTCACCTATGGTTTCGACGGGGTGCATGCCGCGCTCGATCCCGCCGGTGAGGTGCAGTTCGACCCGGGCAAAGTCGAAAGCTGGATCGTGGAGAACGTCAGCACCGGAGGATTCGGAGCGAGCGTTCCGCAAATCAAGGGAGAGTGGCTGAAAATCGGCTGCCTGCTCGGGCTGCAGCCCGAAGGCGGCTCCAACTGGGTGGTCGGGGTGATTCGCCGTTTCCAGCGCGAATCCGCGCAGCAGGGGACGGTAGGAATCCAGACCCTGGGTCGGGCCGCGCTGCCCGTGCAGGTGAGGTTGCAAAGCGGGCAGATGGGAACGAGCCAGGACTCGGAGACAGCGATTCTGCTCAATCCGATCGATTCCGCTCCCGAGGTGCAGCTGTTGCTGCGCGCCAATGTCCTCGTTGCCGGCCAGAATCTGGAGCTCGAGCGAAACGGAAAGGTCTATCTGCTCCTGCCTGTGGGAGGGACCGAGCACGGCGAGGACTACGATCTGATTCGTTGCCGGCAAATGATCCGCGACAGGGGCGAGTAACGCTCCTTTCGACTCAGGGCCCGAGCACCTTTCGCAGCCAGGTGCCGATATCGGTGAGTTCCTCGGGGCACACCGAGTGCGGCATGCCGTACTCGTGCCATTCGACCGGGTAGCCGAGCGATTTCAGCAGGTTTCGGGATTGCTCCGCCCGCACGAGCGGGATGATCGGGTCGTCGCTGCCGTGCCCCATGAAGATCGGCACGTCGCGGTTGGCCGTGCTCCTCTCGGCGGAAAGCTTTTCCCCGACCGGCACGTAAGCCGACAAAGCCATGATTCCGGCGATGCGCTCTGGATCGCGCAAGCCGGCGTGCAGCGCGATCGCGCCGCCCTGCGAAAATCCCGCAAGCACCAGCCGCCCCGCTTTCGTCCCGCGCTCCTTTTCCCGGGCGATCAGGGCCTCGATCAAGACCTGCGAGGCGCGCACGCCGCGCTCGTCCTCGCGCCGGTTCGCGCCGTCCGCGATGTCGTACCAAGCGCGCATTCGCATGCCGGCGTTGATCGTCACCGGCCGGACCGGCGCATGCGGAAAAACGAAGCGGATCCCCGCCTTGGGCAGTCGAAGCTCGGGCACGATCGGCGCGAAGTCGTTGCCGTCCGCACCCAGCCCGTGCAGCCAGATGACGCTCGCCGTCGGGTTCTTTACGGTTTCGATCTCGATTGCGTCGAGCAGCTCTGGCACGAGTCAACTCGCTTTCGGACGGATCGCCGACTTGGGCCGGAAGGCCTTCACCACTTCCTCGTGCGTCTCGATGTAGGGCCCGCCGATGAGGTCGATGCAGTAGGGGACGGCGGCGAAAATGCCCGCGACGACCTGCTTGCCGTGTCCGTCTTTCAGGCCTTCGAGCGTTTCGCGGATCGATTTGGGCTGGCCGGGCAGGTTGATGATCAGCGAACGCTTGCGCACGACCGCGACCTGCCGCGAGAGAATCGCGGTGGGAACGAACTCGAGGCTGATCCTGCGCATCTGCTCGCCGAATCCCGGCATCGGCTTGTCGGCTATCGCGAGCGTGGCCTCGGGCGTGACGTCCCGGGGAGCGGGGCCGGTGCCGCCGGTGGTCAGCACCAGGTGGCAGCCGTGTCGGTCGACGAGATCGACCAGCGTCGACTCGATGACGGGGCGCTCGTCGGGTATGAGCCGCGTTTCCGTTCGCCAGGGGGTCGCGACCGCGCGCGAGAACCATTCCTCGAGCGCCGGAATGCCTTCGTCCTTGTAGACGCCGCTTGAGGCGCGATCGCTGATCGAAACAAGTCCGATCAGCAGCTCTTCATTCGCCGTCATCGTCGGGAACTGGTTGCGAATCCGCGATGATATCGCGCAGCGCCCGGAACAGCTCGCGATAGGCTCGCGGCGGCCGGCCCGCATTGCGCTCCTCGCGTGCGTTGCGCACGAGCGCGCGCAGGCGCTGGGTGTCGATGCCCGGATGGGCATGGACCAGCGCGCCGATCGCGCCGTCGTTCTCGAGCAATGTCTCGCGCCAGCGCTCGATCCGGTGAACCCGCGCGGTCTCTTCGGTCGAGACCCCGTCCCACGCCCTGAGCTTCTCGCGGATCGGCTCCGGGTCGACTGCGCGCATGAGCCTGCCGATGTATTGCAGCTGCCGCCGCCGCGCCTCGTGCTTCGTGATGCGCCGCGCCTGCTCGACCGCGTATTGCAAGTCCTCGGGCAACGCGATCGCAGCGAGTTGTTCCGGGTTGAGCCCGACCAAGCGCTCGCCGAGCGTCTGAAGCTCGTGCATGGCGCGCTTGCGCTCTGTCTTGCTGGGCTTTTCCTCGTCGTGCACGTTCCAGGGAACCAGTGATGAGCTGATATCATAGCGTCTTTCCCGCTGCGTCCCCGCATGTCTGCAAGCCGTTTCGCCCACGATCTCGACGCGTTGAAGACCATCGCCTCGGATGCCTTGGCGTACGCCCTTGAAAAAGGCGCGAGCGCCTGTGAAACCGAAAGCTCCGATGGCTACGGTCAGACCGTCACGGTGCGCAAGGGCGAGGTCGAGACCATCGAATACAACCGCGACAAGAGCCTCGCGGTGACCGTCTACGTCGGCAAGCGCAAAGGCTACGCGAGCACCGCAGATTTTGCCCCGCGCGCGATGCGCGATACGGTGGAGGCGGCCTTGACGATCGCGCGCTTCACCGCCGAGGACGAGTGCGCGGGGCTCCCCGACCCGGAGGAGCTGGCGCGCGACCCGCAAGACCTCGACCTCTTCCATCCATGGGATCTGCCCGTCGAGCGGGCGATCGGAATCGCGAAAGCCTGCGAGGCCGCCGCATTCCGCCTGGACAAGCGCGTGGTGAACTCCGAGGGCGCCAGCGTTTCCTGCCAGCAATGGCATTTCGCCCTCGCCAACAGCCACGGCTTCCTGGAAGGTTTTCCCACGTCGCGGCACACGATTTCCTGCGCGGTGATCGCCGCCGAGGACGGCCGGATGCAGCGCGACGACTGGTACGTATCGCAGCGCTCCCCGCAGGACCTGGCCGAGCCCGAGGCGGTCGGCGACTACGCCGGGAGGCGAGCTCTCGCACGGCTCGGAAGCCGCAAGATCGGAACGGTCCAGGCGCCGGTGCTGTTCGAGGCGCCCGTGGCGAACGACTTGCTCGCGACCTTCGTCTCGGCGGTGAGCGGGGGGAACCTCTACCGCAAGGCTTCGTTTCTGCTCGACAGTCTGGGAAAGGAAGTCTTCGCGCCGATCGTCACGCTGGTCGAGCGGCCGCACCTGCCGCGCGCACCGGCGAGCTCCTGGTACGACGACGAGGGCGTCGCGACGCGCGACCGCGACGTGGTGAAGGAGGGCGTCCTGCGCGGCTATTTTCTCGGCAGCTATTCCGCGCGCAAGCTCGGGATGAAGACCACCGGCAGCGCGGGCGGCAATCACAATCTGATCCTGGAGGGTGGCGAGCTCGATCTTCCCGGGCTCATCAGGAAAATGGGTCGCGGACTTCTGGTGACCGAGCTGATCGGGTTCGGGGTGAATCTGGTCACCGGCGACTACTCGCGCGGCGCGGCGGGCTACTGGGTGGAGGGAGGCGAGATCCGGTACCCCGTGGAGGAACTCTGCGCCCGGCAACCGGAGTTATAATCGGCCCGCTTTCCATCCAAGGAGGGGATCACCAATGAAAAGACGCGAATTCCTGAAGAACGCCGGGCTGGGCGCGGCGGCGGGCGCGGGCCTCGTCACGGCGGCGCAGGCGCGTGCGCAGCAGACCGCAGGCCTGCCGAGCATCCAGTGGCGCCTCGCAGCGAGTTGGCCGAAGAGCCTGGATACGCTGTTCGGCGGCGCCGATCTCGTTGCGAAACGCGTCGGCGAGATTACAGACGGCAAGTTCCAGATCCGCGCTTTTGCGGCCGGCGAGATCGTGCCTGCGCTCCAAGTGCTCGACGCGGTGCAGGCCGGCACCGTCGAGCTCGGACACACCGCGACCTATTACTATTTTGGCAAGGATCCGACGTTCGCTCTGGGCACCGCCGTGTGTTTCGGTATGAACACCCGGCAGCAGAACGCCTGGTGGTATTTCGGAGGAGGCTCCGAGGCGATGGCGCCGCTGTTCAAGGAATACGGCTGCATCGCGCTGCTCTCCGGAAACACAGGCTGCCAGATGGGCGGTTGGTTCCGCAAGGAGATCAAATCGGTCGCCGACCTGAAGGGCCTGAAGATGCGGATCGGCGGCATGGCGGGCCTGGTGCTCGCGAAGCTGGGCGTCGTGCCGCAGCTGATCGGCGCCCCTGACATCTACCCGGCGCTGGAGAAGGGAACGATCGACGCCGCGGAATGGGTGGGACCCTACGACGACGAGAAGCTCGGCTTCAACAAGGTCGCCAAAAACTACTACTATCCCGGCTTCTGGGAAGGCGGTCCGATGCTGATGACGCTCGTCAACGAGAAGAAATGGATCGAGCTGCCCAAGCCCTACCAGGCTGCGCTCACCGCGGCTTGCGGCGAGACGAACTCATGGATGCCGGCCAAATACGACGAGCAGAACCCGCAGGCGCTGCGCCGGCTGATCGCGAGCGGCACCAACCTGCGGCCGTTCCCCAGAGCGGTGATGGAAGCGGCCGAAAAGGCGTCCTACGAGCTCTACGACGAGCTCAAGGCGAAGAGCAAGCACTGGGCGACCGTTTATCCGCAGTGGAAGAAATTCCGCGACGAACAGTTCCTGTGGTTCCGCGTCGCCGAATCGACTTACGACAACTATTCGTTTACCTCTAAGCTCGGTGCCGGGAAGTCGTAGTTCCGGCGAGCCCAGACAGCTGCAATGCAAGCCCCGCTTCGGCGGGGTTTGTTTTTGCGGTGCCCAGCCGGCTATTTCTTGAAGAGATCCTCGAGGTCGTCGGCTTCGCGCTTCTCCCGTG
>VBCJ01000262.1:11353-17722 GCA_005884335.1 Betaproteobacteria bacterium
GGGAACGAAGCTCTGGACCTTGGATGGATCGCCGCTGCTCTTCACCAGGTTCCCGGTGACCAACCCGGGGAAGCCGATGACGATAGCGACCATGATCACCTGGATCACCACGAAGGGTACCGCGCCCCAATAGATCTGGCCCGTGGTAACCGGAGGCGTCAGCTTGCCGGTCAGCTTGTCGAGGTACTCCCTGCCGGGTGCGACGCTGCGGAGGTAGAACAGCGCGAAACCGAACGGCGGATGCATGAAGGAAGTCTGCATGTTGACGCCGAGGAGCACGCCAAACCAGATCAGGTCGATACCGAGCTTGTCTGCGACCGGCCCGAGCAGGGGCACGATGATGAACGCCAGCTCGAAGAAATCGAGGAAAAAGGCGAGGAGGAAAACCAGGACGTTCACCACGATCAGGAAGCCGATTACGCCGCCCGGGAGCCCCGTGAGCAGGTGCTCGACCCAGAGATCGCCGTTCACGCCGCGGAAGGTCAGGCTGAACACCGTCGAGCCGACCAGGATGAACACCACGAACGAGGTGAGCTTCGCCGTCGAATTCATCGCCTGCCGAAGCAGCGACCATGTCAGGCGCCGGTTGATCATTGCCAGCACCAGCGCGCCGGTGGCGCCCATGGCGCCGCCTTCCGTCGGCGTCGCCACGCCGAGGAAGATGGTGCCGAGAACGAGGAAGATCAGAGCGAGCGGCGGAATCAGGACCAGCAACACGCGCGCGAGCAATTTGGCGCCGCGAAGCGTGCGCGCTTCCGGCGGCAGCGCCGGCGCGGCCTTCGGATAGATCAGCGTGACTCCGAAGACATAGATTGTGTACAGGGCGGTGAGAACGAGCCCGGGAAAGATCGCTCCGGCATACATGTCGCCGACGGATTTCCCGAGTTGGTCCGCTAGCACGATGAGGACCAGCGATGGCGGAATGATCTGCGCCAGCGTCCCGGAAGCGGCGATGACGCCGCTCGCCAGGCGCCGGTCGTAGCCGTAGCGAAGCATGATCGGCAGCGAAATGAGGCCCATCGAGATCACCGAGGCCGCCACCACGCCGGTGGTCGCGGCAAGCAGCGCGCCGACGAAAATCACGGCGTAGGCTAGTCCCCCCCGGATCGGGCCGAAGAGCTGTCCGATGGTGTTGAGCAGATCCTCGGCCATGCCGCTCCTCTCGAGGATCAGCCCCATGAAGGTGAAGAACGGCACCGCGAGCAGCGTGTCGTTCGACATGATGCCGAAAATCCGCTCGGGGAGCGCTCCGAACAGCGCCGGTGTGAGCAGGCCCAGCTCGATGCCGAGAAAGCCGAACGACAGGCCGATCGCCGCCAGGGCGAACGAAACCGGATAGCCGAACAACAGGAACACCACGAGCGCCGCGAACATCAGCGGCGCCATGTAGGCGATGAGAAACTGCGTCATTTGGCCGCTTCGTCGCGCGCGATGGCCAGTTCCAGCGGGACCTCGTGCTTTTCCAGGGGGTCCGGAATCAGACCCTTCAGGAAGGCGATGCGCTTGATCAGCTCGGAGAGGCCCTGCAGCGAGAGCAGGAAGAAGCCGACCGGAACCAGTAACCGCGCCGGCCAGCGTATCAGGCCGCCCGCGCTGCCGGAAATCTCGTTGCTGTTCCAGGCGTTCATGAATATCGGCCAGGAGAGCCACGTGATAAAGGCTGCCATCGGCAGCAGGAAGAAGAGCGTGCCGAAGATGTCGATCCACATCTGAGCGCGGCGGGACAGGTTGCCGGCGATCACGTCGATCCGGATATGCTCGTTGTGCCGCAGCGTGTACCCGGAGCAAAGCAGGAAGACCGCGGCGAACAGATACCACTGCAGCTCGAGCCAAGCGTTCGAGGCGATGGAAAGGGCGTAGCGCGAAATGGCGTTGCCCGCGCTCACCAACACCATGACGAGCACGAGCCAGTACACGATCCGTCCGATGCGCTCGTTCAGCCCATCGATCAGGCGGGAAACGGAGAGCAGGAATTTCATTTGGAACTCCTCCGCTTGCTGTACGCTGACGGCGTCGTGGCCGGGAGGGTGTTGTTATAGATGCCGCATCTTTCCCGGGGCGGCGCAGCCCCGGCCTCGCACGCCGGCTGCGCATTCTCGCCCAGAGTTGCGCCTTTTGGCAAAGTGTTCCCAACTTCACCCGCGCCTCGGAGCGGAAGCGACGCCGGTAGACTTCCCCGGCCCGCCGGAATAAGATTCTCCGGCAAATCGATCCCGTCGTCCTATTCAGGAGAAGTTCTCATGGTTTCCCTCGTTGTCAACGGCAAGACCCGCAAGGTCGACGCCGCGCCCGACACGCCGCTGCTGTGGGTGCTGCGCGACTCGCTCCACCTTACCGGCACCAAATTCGGCTGCGGCATCGCCCTGTGCGGTGCCTGCACGGTGCACCTCGATGGGCAGCCCGTGCGCTCCTGCTCGACGCCGGTATCCGCGGCAGCGGGTAAGAAAGTAACCACCGTCGAGGCGATTGGCGCGACGCCCGCCGGCAAGGCGGTGCAGGCGGCCTGGATCCGGCACGACGTGCCGCAGTGCGGCTACTGCCAGTCCGGCCAGATCATGAGCGCGAGCGCCCTTCTCGCAAGGAACCGCGCGCCGACCGACGCCGACATCGACGAAGCGATGAGCGGCAACGTCTGCCGCTGCGGGACCTACAACCAGATTCGCGCCGCCATCAAGGATGCGGCCGCGAACGCGAAGCGAGCATGATCATGGGCGCCAAACAAATGAATATCTCGCGCCGCGAGTTTCTCAAGACTTCCGCGATGGCCGGCGGAGGCCTGATCATCGGCTTCACCTTGCCGGGCGCGACCCGTCTCGCTCAAGCCGCCGGGAAGGAAGCTCGGATGAGCGCCTATCTGCGCATCGCGCCGAACAACGGTATCACCGTCGTGTGCGGCCTCTCCGAGATGGGCCAGGGCGTGCACACCGCGATCCCGATGCTGGTTGCCGAGGAACTGGATGCCGACTGGTCGCGGGTGCGGGTCGAGCAGGCGGGCGTCGATCAGGCGTTCGCCAATCCGATCTTCGGCATGCAGGCGACCGGCGGATCGACCTCGGTGCGCGGGCACTGGGAGCCGATGCGCAAGGCGGGCGCCACGGCGCGAGCGATGCTGATCGCCGCCGCAGCCGAAACCTGGAAAGCCGACGCCGCCGATTGCCGCACCGAGCGGGGCGTGGTGATCCACAAGAGCGGCAGGAAGCTCTCCTATGGCCAGCTCGCCGAAAAAGCGGCGCAACTCAAACCTCCGGCGGACGTCAAGCTCAAGGACCCGAGCCAGTTCACGCTGCTCGGCAAGAGCGGAACCCGGCGCCTGGACAGCGCCGCCAAATCGACGGGCAAGGCCAAGTTCGGCCTGGACGTCTACCTCCCCGGCATGCTCACCGCGGTGATCGCTTACCCGCCCGTGCCGGGCGGCAAGGCCGCCTCGGTCAACGACGCGAAGGCGAAGGCCGTTCCCGGCGTGCGCCAGGTGGTGCAGATTCCGAGCGGCGTGGCGGTGCTCGCCGACGGCTACTGGGCGGCGAAGCTCGGCCGCGACGCGCTCGAGATCCAATGGGACCACGGCGCGAACGCCTCGCTCTCCTCGGAGGGCATTTCGAAAATGCTTTCCGCCGGCGCCGCGGCGGGCGGGGCGGTCGGCCGCAACGAAGGCGACGCCAAGGCCGCGACGCCCGCAAAGACGATCCAAGCAGAATACGAAGCGCCGTATCTCTCGCATTCGTGCATGGAACCGCTCAACTGTACCGCCTGGGTGAAAAAGGACGGGGTCGAGATCTGGGCCGGCACGCAGTCCCAAGGACCGGCGCAGGGCATCCTCTCCCAGGTCTCGAAGATCGCCGGCAAGCCGGTAAAGCTCGTCTACAGCCGCGAGGACGATACGCGCGGCTACTTCTACCGACCGGCCTCGGTGACCCGGATGACGGGCGGCCTGGACGCGGACGGACGCGCGACGCTCTTCACTGCGAGCGTCGCTTCGCCCTCGATCATGGAGGGCTCGCACTTCATGAAGCTGCCGCCCGACGGCGTGGACGAATTCGGCGTCGAGGGCATCCGCGACTGCCCCTACGACATTCCCAACCTGCGCGTCGAGTACTCGCGCCAGGAGCCTGGCGCCCTCCAAGTCTGGTTCTGGCGCTCGGTCGGGCACTCGCAGAACAGTTTCTTTCTCGAGAGCTTCATCGACGAGCTCGCGCACGCCGCGGGCAAGGATCCGTTCGAGTTCCGGCGTTCGCTCCTCGGCAAGCAGCCGCGCTACAAGGGTGCGCTCGAGCTCGCCGCGGAAAAAGCGGGCTGGGGCAAGCCGCTGCCTGCAGGCGTCCACCGCGGCATCGCGGTGGTGTTCTCGTTCGGTAGCTGGTGCGCCGAGGTCGCGGAGGTCTCGGTCGGCCAGGACGGCACGCCGAAGGTGCATCGCGTCGTCGCCGCGGTGGACTGCGGCATGACCGTGAACCCGGACATCGTCAAGCGCCAGATCGAGAGCGCAGTCGTCTACGGCCTCACCGCGGCCTTGTACGGCAAGATCACCTTCAAGGACGGCCGCGTGGAGCAGTCGAACTTCCACGACTACCGGATGCTGCGCATGAACGAAATGCCCGCGGTCGAGGTGCACATCGTGCCGAGCACGGAAGCCCCCGGCGGAATCGGGGAGCCGGGAACGCCGCCGATCGCACCCGCCGTGGCGAACGCGATCTTCGCGGCCACCGGCAAGCGCATCCGCAAGCTGCCGATCCTAGGCTGAAGGCGTCTTCGCCGGCCCGCACGGGGTAGAGGCGAGCATCGGTGCCGGACGGGCGAAGGCCACGGACCTTGGCTGCGCGCGGCGCGCGACGGCGCGCACTCGCCGCGCTCGTCGCTCTCTTTGCGCTGCCGCGGCGGGCGCTCGCTCAGCCGATCATGAATCCCGCGCCGGGGGTCGACGCGCGAACGATCAACACGCCGCAGGGAGCGCTGCAATCGATCCTGAAGGGCGCCGCGATGCGCCGAGGCCGCGTGCGGCTCGAGCTGCCGTCCGCCGCCGAGAACGGACATTCGGTGCCGATGACCGTGCGAGTCGACAGCCCCATGAGCGAGGCGGACTACGTTCGCCGCATCGATCTCGTTTCGGAGAAAAACCCGGTTCCGCTCGTGGCGAGCTTCTTTCTCGGTTCGCACATGGGTCGAGCCGAGGTCGAGTCGCGCGTCCGCCTGAACGGCACCCAGCGGGTGACCGCTCTCGCGGAACTCTCCGACGGCAGCTTCTGGTTCGACGCCGCGGACATCGTGGTCAACGAATCCGCCTGCCTGGACGGAGGCTGAACGCGATGACGGCGCGAATCCAGGTTCCGCGCGAAGCCCGACGCGGCGACTCGATCGAGGTGCGCATCGTCATCCAGCACCCGATGGAAACCGGGTTTCGCTACGATTCGCTGGGACGCCAGACGCCGCGCAACGTCATTCACCGCTTCGAGTGCCGCTACGGCGGGGTCGAAGTCTTCCGCGCCTCGATGGGCGCCGGGATCGCCGCCAACCCTTACCTGAGATTCTTCGTGCGCGCCGAGCAGTCGGGCGACATCGAGTGCCGCTGGGTCGATCAGGAAAACGCTTCGGGATACGCGAGTGCCCGGGTGACGGTGAACGGATAACCGGTTATCCTGAAGTCAGTGCGCGGGCTGCAGCGCGAGGTAGACGAGAAACACCAGGAGCAGCGCACCGGCTACCCACCAGGCCGGGTGGATCCGTCGCTTCCCGATCGCAGGCGCTGCCGCTCCCGCAGCCTTGGCCGCGGGCCCCGCGAGCTTCTCGTTGAACGCGGTGAAGAAGTCGTCGGCCATTTTTCTCGCGACCCCGTCGATCAGCCGCGAGCCGACCTGCGCGAGCTTGCCGCCGACGCTCGCTTTGGCGGAGTAGGTCAGGCGCGTGGCCGCGCCCTCGGTCTTGAGCGACACCTGCGCGCTGCCCTTGCCGAATCCCGCCGCGCCACCCGATCCCTCGAAGGACAGCGAATAGGAATTCGGCGGGTTGAGATCGGAGAGTACGAGCTTCCCGTTGAACTTGGCCTTCACGGGCCCTACCGACGCGACCATGACGACGCGGTACTCGGTATCGGACACTCTCTCGATCGTTTCGCAGCCCGCGATGCACGCCTTCAAGACCTCGGGATCGTTCAGCCCGCGCCAGACTTCTGCCTGCGGCAAGGGGATCAGTTGTTCGCCGGTGATTTCCATGGGATTTCCGTTCCTATATGCGGCATATAGAGCGCGAGGCGGACGCTGGGCTATTTTAGCGCGATGCTCGGGTAAAATGACGCCCGTGGCCGCATCCCTTTCACAATTCGCACGGCACTCCGGCCCGGGACTCGCGGGGCTCGTCGCCCTGCTGATAGCAGGTTCG
>VBCJ01000362.1 GCA_005884335.1 Betaproteobacteria bacterium
GCGCCTCCTTTCATCGGACAACAGAGAGGATTATAGTTGAGCGGACGCTCTGTAAACCGTCAGGCAAGGGAGCTTATTCCGATGAAGCTCTCGAAGGTCGCAATGAAAAGGCTGGTGCTCCTGGCTCTCGCCATCGCGTGCCTGGTTCCCGCGATGCCTGCCGCGGCGGAGCCGGAGCGGCCTTCGCGGACCGCGGCGCTTGCGGCCCTCAAGAAATCCGACGCGGAGGAGCGCCGGCGCGGCGCTCGCGGCCTCGCGATCGTGGGCCGGATGGAGGATGCTCCCAAGCTGATTGCCGCGCTGCGCGACGCGGACGAACGGGTACGCGCGGTTGCGGAGCTAGCGCTGTGGGCGGTCTGGAGCCGGTCGGGAGATGCCCGCGTGGACGAGCTGTTCAGCAAAGGAGTCGCGGAGATGGGCGAGCAGCGCTTCCCCGAGGCGATCGCCACGTTCACCCGCATCATCGAGCTCAAACCCGGCTTCGCCGAAGGCTGGAACAAGCGTGCCACGGCGTATTTCCTCGCCGGCGAATTCCGGCGCTCGCTCATGGACTGCGACGAAGTCATCAAGCGCAACCCGCAGCACTTCGGGGTGCTTTCCGGCTACGGCCAGATCTACCTGCGGCTCGACCAGCCTGAGAAGGCGCTGGAGTATTTCCGCCGCGCGCTCGCGGTCAATCCCAACCTCGAAGGCGTGCAGGGCCTCGCGGAAAGGCTGGATTCCATGATCGTGCGGCGTCGCCAGCGCTCGATCTAACCGCTTCCGAGAAGCTCGGCGGCCATCTCGCGGATCGCTTGCGCCGCGGCCTCGGGCCGCTCGAACGGAAACAGGTGCCCGCCCGCGATGCGCACCACGCGGAAGAACTTGCGCGTAGCGGCAAGGCCCGCCTGCCGCATCTCCTCCGATTCGCGCCCGCAGATGAAACCACGCGGCAGTGCGAGCCGCGGCAGATCCCGCACCAGATCGTGCGGAATCGTCCGGTAGATACGCGTTTCGATCTTCGGGTCGAAGGCGAGCCGCACTCCGTGCGCGGCGGGAACCATGCCGAGCGTCACGTAGTCGCGCAGGCAGTCCGGATCGAAGTTGCGGAAGACCTTGCGCCCGTGGAAATGCTTGTAGGCTTCCTCGGCCGACTTCCAATGCGAGCGCCGGTCGCGCGTCGCGCCCGCGGGCGTCACTCGGTCCACGAGGCCGAAGCGCTTCACCAGGCCGAAGGCCCTGCCCGCCCACGTCCCGATCACCGGCGAATCGAGCACCACGATCGCACGGAACAGCTCCGGCCGCTCCAGCGCGGCAAGCATGGTGAGATAGCCGCCGAGCGAATGCCCCACGCCGAGCACCGGTTCCCCGTAGCGCTCGATATGCTCGAGCTGTTCCGCGATCAGATGCGGCCAGCCTTCGGTCACCGGACGCCGCGGATCGTGCCCGATGGTGTTGACATAGCCGATCTCGAAATCGCGCTCGAGATACGAGAACATCTTGCGGTAGCACGCGGCAGGAAAGCCGTTGGCGTGGGAGAAATGGAGGATCATTGCCGCTATTCTCACCGATCCACCCTGCGTGGCGCGCGGCGCTGCCAAGAATAACCGCAGAACGGCCCTGCGGGAAGGTTGCCCGCGTCTGCGATGCTCGACTCAGGCTTCCCGAGCGAGGCGCAGCCCCGAAAACTGCCAGCGTGCCTGCGGCGGAAAGAAATTCCGGTAGGTCGCGCGCACGTGGGCTGCCGGCGTGACGCACGATCCGCCGCGCAGGACGTATTGGCCGCACATGAACTTGCCGTTATATTCACCGACCGCGCCGGCCACCGGCCGGTAGCCCGGGTAAGGCCCGTAGTCGCTGCGAGTCCACTCCCAGACGTCGCCGAAGGCCTGCGCGAGCCTTCCTTCCGCAGGTGCCCCGCGCAGCGCAAGGGGATGCAATGCGCCGCTCTCAAGGAAATTTCCGGCGCGCGATGCATCGCGCGCGGCAACTTCCCACTCCGCCTCGGTCGGCAAGCGCGCGTTCGCCCAGCGCGCAAAGGCCTCGGCCTCGAAGAAGCTCACGTGGCAAACCGGGGTGTTGCGATCCACGGGCACCTCACCGTGCAGCGTAAACAGGTGCCAGCCGTCTTCGCGGCGCTCCCAGTACAGGGGTGCCTCCCAGCCGCCTGCTGTCACCGCGTCCCATCCCGCGGAGAGCCACAGCTCCGGCCGCCGATAGCCGCCGTCTTCGATGAAGTCGATGAAATCGCCGTGGGTGACGGGATGCGACGCGATGCGGAATGCGTCCAGCCAGACGCGGTGGCGCGGGGTTTCGTTGTCGAAACAGAAATCGTGGCCGGAGTGCCCGACTTCGCGCAAGCCTTTTTCGAAAGCAATCCAGCGCGGTTCGCGTGCGCGGATCGCCGTCAGCGGCCACTGCTTCTGGTAGGCCGGCTTCAGCGGATTGCGCGAGAGCAGATGCTTCGCATCCGTGAGGATGAGCTCCTGGTGCTGTTGCTCGTGATGCAGGCCCAGTTCGATCAACCCGCCGGCCTCTGCGGGAAGGCGGTCGGCGGCGAGCAGGCCGAGCACGGCCTCGTCCACATGACGGCGATACGCGAACACTTCTTCCAGACCCGGGCGCGAAAGCAACCCCCGCTCCGGCCGCGGGTAGCGA
>VBCJ01000363.1 GCA_005884335.1 Betaproteobacteria bacterium
CGAATTGCCGATCAAAGCGAGGTCGAGGCCGGTCATGACTTCTCGCTGCGCTCGACGAAGCGTTTGAGCCACGCGCGGACGGCGCCCGCATTCGGCAGTCGCCAATGCGCGGCCGACCTGCCTTCGCCCACCTTGACCGAGCAACCTCCGGCTCGATTGATCAGCTCGAAGCCGAATTCATCGGTGAGATCGTCGCCGATGAACACCGGGAGGCGACCCCGGAACGGAATCTCCGCGAGGAATTCCGCGATCGCCGTGCCCTTGTCCTTTCCGCTCGGCTTGATTTCCATCACCATTTTTCCCGATTGCAGCTCGAAGTCGTCGCCGAGCTCCTCGACCAGCCGGCGGAGGGTTTCGCGTACCGTCGCGCCGAGCTCCGGCGCCGATCGGTAGTGGAGCGCGAGATTCATGCCCTTGTCCTCGAGCACGAGCGCGGGGTGTTCGGCGGCCATCGTTCTCAACCGTTTCAGCGCCTTTCGAAGTCCGGCAAGCGGGACGCGGTGCTGGTGCATTTTGCCAGTGGCGTCGCGGCGCTCGGCGCCGTGCTGGCCGGCGACGCAGAAATTCCTCCCGAATAGCCGGTCGATTTCCGTGACCGAGCGTCCGCTGATGAGCGCGACCGCCCCGCCCGAGGCGTCGCGTAGCATCGCGAGCAGATGCCCGAGATCGTCGTCGATCCGCACGAGCTGCGGCCTCTCGGCGATGTCCAGGAGGGTCCCGTCGATGTCCAGGAAGAATCCGGCGTCCGCGGGAAGGCGTGGCACGGTTCCGAGCGGAAAACCGGCGTCGGCACTCGCCCCGTCCCCGTCCCGGCGCGGCTGCCGCCGGAGGGCCATGGCGGCCATGTCGCGGTTCCGGCTGCTGGAATTCGGCATCGGCACCCGTGATCAGACGCTGCGCAGGGGAACGCGCTTGCGTCCGCGGTCCGCGCGGGCGAACAGGCGCGAGCGCATGCGCATCTGGCCCGCATCGAGCAGCATGCGCCCGGCCCAGCGGTACACGTTGAATTCCTGGATGAGGCCGCGCATGCTGCGCATCCGGTCGCGCTGCTCCGCGGGCGGCATCGTGAGCGCCGTCTTCAGGGCTCCCGCGCACTGATCGACGTTGTAGGGATTGACGATCAAGGCTTCGGGCAGCTCGCGCGACGCCCCCGTGAACTGGCTGAGAACGAGCACCCCGCGCTCGTCGTCGCGTGAGGCCACGAACTCCTTGGCGACGAGGTTCATGCCGTCGTGCAGGCTGCTCACGAAACACAGATCCGATGCCCGGTAATACTCGTACACGTCATCGGGATCGTAGTGCTCGATCTTGAGCAGAATCGGTTCGTGGTGGCTGTTCGAGAACTTGTCGTTGATCCGGCGGGCGAGCGCGCGTACGCGCGCGTCGAAGTTCTGGTACTCGTCGATGCTGGAGCGCGAAGGCGCCGCGATCTGCACGAACACGAACTTGCCGATCCATTCGGGTTCCAGCTCGAGAAAGCGCTCGACCGCGAGGAATCGTTCGAGTATCCCCTTGGTATAGTCGAGGCGGTCCACGCCGACGCCGATCACCGCGTCCGCGGCGAGGCCGTTTCGCTTGCGCACGTCGGCGCGGCAATCCCCCAGCGGCTTTTGCATGGTCTTGGAGTTGAGCGGCCATTCTATCGAGATCGGATAGCGCCGCACCGCGGTCTGGTCTCCGCCGTAGGAGACGGTGAAGGTCTCGCGATCGATTCGCGCCTCGACGTAGCGGTCCACCGCGTCGATGAAATTGTTGCAGTGGAACTGGGTGTGAAATCCGAGGATGCTGCTGCCGAGAAGCCCGTCGATGATCGCCTCGCCCCACGGGCAGATTCCGAACGCCTCGGCGTTGGGCCAGGGGATATGCCAGAACGTGATGACGGTCGCTTCCGGCAGCCGTTCCCGGATCATGCGGGGCAGCAGCGCGAAATGATAGTCCTGGACCAGGACGATGGGATCGGCGGTCTTGGCTTCGCGGACCACCGTGTCGGCGAACCGGCGGTTGACGGTGAGGTAGGCGTTCCAGTCCGCCGTGCGAAAGATCGGGCGCGTGTGCGCGATGTGGCACAAGGGCCACAGGCCGCTGTTCGAGAACCCGTAGTAGTACCCGGCTTCCTCCTCCTTGGAGAGCCAGACGCGCCGGATCCGGTAAGCGGGACGCTCGGGCGGGACCATGACGTGGTCGGTCGAATCCGCCGTTTCGCGATCCGCGTTGCCGCTGCCGTGCGCGATCCACGTTCCCGAACACGCGCGCATCACGGGCTCGAGCGCGGTCACCAGGCCGCTCGCGGGCCGCTGCACCTCGATGCGATCGTTGCGCCGCATGTGGATGTAGGGCTCCCGGTTGGAAACGATGAGCACTTCCTCTCCCTTCAAGTCGTTGCGCAGTACTCCCCGGAGCGTGTCCGCCGACCAGTTGATCTGGCTCTCGTCCCGCGCCCGGCGCTCCGACTCGAGATCCCGGATCAGCGCCCGGAGATCGCGAGCCACCGGCCGCAATTCGCGCGGGGGCACTTGCATCTCGCCGCGACCGAACGCTTCGCCCCGGATCACGGCCTTGAGGCCAGCGACCCAGCCGCGCCAGCTGATTTCCGCGATCACCACCGTCACCAGCGAGACGATCGCTCCGATCGCGGCGAAGAGATAAAAGATGTATTTCTTCGTGTCGTCGCTGCGCCGCTGCACGAAGCTCATGTCGTGCACCAGCATCAGATAGCCGTAGGCCGTGCCTTCGGATTCGACGCGGTGGATCGCCACGTGGATCGGGCCGCGCTGGAGGTTGACCAGGCGGCTCTCGCTGACGAGCGCGTCACCGTCTTCGCTCGCGCAGGTGATCGAAGCGGGGAACACCGCCGTCTTGTAGATCATCCTGCGGGATGGGTCGCAGAAGGCGACCGCGAACAGGCGCTCGTCCTGCATGATCCG
>VBCJ01000263.1 GCA_005884335.1 Betaproteobacteria bacterium
CCCAGACAGCAAACGCTCTTCACTTCTCCAAATAGGTTGTCGAGGACGTAGCGCCAGTGGCACAGCATGTCGAGGATTATTCCGCCGCCGTCCTTTCTGCGGTAGTTCCATGAAGGCCGCTGCGCGGGCTGCTCATCGCCCTCGAACACCCAGTAGCCGAACTCGCCCCGGACGGAGAGTATCCTGCCGAAGAAACCGGCGTCACGCAGCGCCTTGATCTTCAGCAGTCCCGGCAGCCACAGTTTGTCCTGCACCACTCCGTGCCGAACGCCTGCATGTTTCGCCGCGCGACAGAGTCCGAGCGCCTGCGCGAGGGAGGTGGCCACGGGCTTCTCGCAGTAGATGTGTTTCCCTGCCGCGATCGCCCTCTTGAGCACGGCGGGCCGGAGCTTTGTCGAAGCGGCGTCGAAAAAAACCGCGTCGTCGGGGTTCCTGAGCGCCTCATCCAGGTCGGTGGTCCAGCGCTCGACGCCGTGCTCGGCGGCGAGCTTCCTCAGCTTATCGGCGCTGCGCCCGACCAGGATCGGGTCGGGGATCACCCGCGTGCCGTCGGCGAGCAGCACCCCGCCCTCCCTGCGGATGGCCATGACGGAGCGCGCGAGGTGCTGGTTCGTGCCCATGCGGCCCGTCACTCCATTCATGATGACGCCGAGTCTTTGCTCAGCCATGGCTCCTAATCCGAAATTATCCCTTCCGGTGCTCCCCGACGCGAACGATCTTCATCGTGTTGGTTCCGCCCGCCTTGCCGATCGGCTCGCCGATGGTGAGAACGATGAGGTCTCCCTTCTGCACCACGCCGTTCCTCACCAAGACGTTTTCGGCCTCCTCCAGCAGCTCCTCGCGGTCGTCGCCGACGTACTTCACCATAAGGGGATAGGTGTCGCGAAACAGCGCGCAGCGATAGCGCGTCGCGGTCTGCGAGGTGAGGGCGTAGATCGGAACGCCGCAGTTGATGCGTGACATCCACAGCGCGGTCGACCCCGACTCGGTGAGCGCGGCAATCGCTTTCACCTTGAGATGATAAGCGGTGAAAAGCGCCGCCATGGCGATCGACTGGTCCACGCGGGTAAAGACGCGATCGAGGAAGTCGCGGTCGAGCGTCACCTCCGCCGAGTCTTCCGCGACGGCGCAGATGCGGCTCATGGAGGCGATGGTCTCGACCGGGTACTTGCCGGTTGCGGTTTCCGCGGACAGCATGACCGCGTCTGTCCCGTCGAGTACGGCATTGGCGACGTCCGACACTTCGGCGCGCGTGGGCACCGGGCTCGAAATCATCGACTCCATCATCTGCGTGGCGGTTATGGTGAGCTTGTTCTGCTCGCGCGCAAGCCGAATCATTCGTTTTTGCAGCGCCGGGACCGAGGCATCGCCGACCTCGACCGCCAGATCCCCACGCGCCACCATGATGCCTTCGCAGGCCGACATGATGTCGATGAGCGCCTTCGGCTCGACGGCTTCGGCGCGCTCGATCTTGGCGATGAGGAAGGCCTCGCCGCCCGCGGCGCGCAAGAGTTGCCTTGCCATGACCATGTCCGCGCCCGATTTGGGGAAGGACACGGCGAGGTAATCCACCTTGATTTTCGCCGCCGTGCGGATGTCCTCCATGTCCTTCGGCGGAAGCGCGGCGGCGGTGAGGCCGCCTCCGAGGCGGTTGATGCCCTTGTTGTTGGAGAGCACTCCCCCGTGACGGACGCGGCAGCGCACCTCGTTGCCCACGACCTTTTCGACTTCAAACACGATCTTTCCGTCGTCAAGGAGCAGCACGTCCCCGGGCCGCACGTCGCGCGGCAGCTCCTTGTAGTCAAGGCCGACGCGGCCGTCGACCCCAAGCTCACAGTCGGCATCGAGCACGAAGGCATCCCCCGGGTTCAGAGTGACCTTGCCGTCCTTGAACCTGCCGATCCGGATCTTGGGACCCTGCAGGTCACCCATGATGCCAACCGTGCGCCCGGTTTTTCGGCAGGCCTCGCGCACCAACTCGGCGCGGCGCTCGTGGTCCTCGGCGGTGCCGTGCGAGAAATTCATGCGCACGACGTCCACTCCCGCGAGGAACATCCGCTCGAGCGTTTGAGGATCGCTGGACGCGGGGCCGAGCGTGGCGACGATTTTGGTGCTTCTGCTCATTGACCCTCCGGGAAAACCGTTCTACTTTACCAGATGGGTATGACGCGACTTCTTTCCGGGAAGGCGTTGCGCATGAACATCCCGGCAGGTCTAACACGATGGCGCCGGTGTCCGCCACGCTACCCACGTGCCGAGGACAAGGTTCCAGGGCCGCCGGCCTTTGGACTGCGCCCCCAGAGCAAGCAAAGGCCACTCAATGCACCGAGACCGCTCAAGGAGTGGCTCCGGCGCGACCCGGCCGAGGACCAGCGGCCAAACCCGTTTTTTTCGCAGTGAGCGCCCGGTTTCGGCTATATTTCCGGTCTGCGCCAGCGGCTGAGCCATACTTACAAGGGAGGACCCCGTGCTTGCCACGCAGATTCGCCAGAAGGACGGCATCTTCTACTTTGGCAGCGTCCGCGCACCCGAGCTGCTCGCCAAGGTCCGTTTCATCAGCCGTTTTTACGGCGAAGGCGAGGAGATCGCCCCGGCGCGCGTCTCCCAGGAAGACGAGATCGCCCAGTTCATCGCCAAAATCGAGCGCAACGACCGCGCCTTCCAGAGAACCTTGTCCCGGGCCAAGGTGCGCCAGCTCAAGAATTTCTATGAGACGGCGATCACCCAGCCGCCGATCCCCGGAACGGTATTGCTGTTCACCTCCGAGAAGCTGCGCTTCCAGCCTGTCGCGGGCGCGGAGGGCGCGGGCCATCTGTCCGAGCCGCAGGCGAAATTCCTCATCATCGACGGCCAGCATCGGCTCGCCGCGCTGCGCTTCTATCTGGACGAACACCCGGACGATGCCAAGACCATCAATGTGCCGTGCGTGATTTTCGACGGCAGGAGCGAGGACTTCGCCACCGAGATGTTCGTAATCATCAATTCCACACCCACGCGCATCAACAAGAGCCACCTGATCGACTTGTACGAGCGCGTGTCCTGGGCCGAACCCCACCGCAAGTTCGCCTCGCGTGTGGTCGGCAGCCTCTACAGCGAGGGCGACAGTCCGCTGCGTTATCGCATCAACCGCCTCGGCGGGCGCAGCGCGCAGGACAAGTGGATCCTGCAGGCGGAACTGTTCAACGAGCTGCACCGCTGGGTCAACCGGGACTGGCGCAAGATCCAGTTAGCCGGGGGCAGCCGGACCCAGGTGCCGAACTACTACGGCATGGTGCGCGACTTTTTCAAGGCGGCCGAGCGCGTCTGGGGCGAGGCCTGGGGCAATGCCAACTACATGGTCACCAAACCGGTGAGTCTGAAGGCCATGCTGCGGGTGTGCGCCGACCTCGCCCGCGAGGACGGCGATCCCGCCGAGGGCCGCCTCAAGCGCTGGGAAGAGCGGCTTGCCCCTTGGCGCGATCTGGTGAAGCCGTTCAAGTCAGAAGGCTTCTACGAGCGCTTCGCCGCCAAGGGCGAAGTCGAGCGCGTGGGCCGCGTGCACCGCGAGCTTGCCCGCTCCGCCGGGGTCGAGGCACGCGCGGCCAAATCCTAGGCCTTGGCGCGCTGCTCCAGCACCTCGATCGCGGGCAGTTTTTTGCCTTCGAGGAACTCTAGGAAAGCCCCGCCGCCGGTCGAGATGTAGGAAATCCCGTCGGCGACTCCGTATCTCGCGATGGCGGCGAGCGTCTCACCGCCGCCGGCGAGCGAATACGCACCCGATCCGGCAATCGCCTCGGCGATCGCTTTCGTTCCCTGTCCGAATTGCTCGAACTCGTACACGCCGACCGGGCCGTTCCAGACGATGGTACCCGAATCGGAGAGCCGCTTTGCGAACGCCGCAGCGGTACGCGGACCGATATCGAGGATCATGTCGTCGTCGTCGATCTCTGCCGCAGGCTTGATCGCGGCATCGGCCGTCGCCGAAAACTCTTTCGCACAGACGACATCCACCGGCAACGGGACTTCGCTGCCTTTGTCGCGCAGGATCGCCATGATCTTCGTTGCCTCGCCGACGAGATCGGGCTCGGCTAGAGACTTGCCTATCTTCATGCCAGCCGCGAGCATGAAGGTATTGGCAATACCTCCGCCCGGGATCAGCCGGTCGACCTTTTCCGCAAGTGCACCGAGAACCGCAAGCTTCGTCGACACCTTTGCCCCGGCAACGATCGCCACTAAAGGACGCGCCGGTCGATGGAGCGCCTTGGACAGCGCCTCGATCTCCGCCGCCATCAACGGCCCGGCGCAGGCCACCGGAGCGTACTTCGCGATGCCGTGCGTGCTAGCTTCGGCGCGGTGCGCCGCTCCGAAGGCGTCGTTGACATAAACGTCGCACAGCGCCGCCATCCGTTTCGCCAGCGCATCGTCGTTCTCCTTCTCCCCCTTGTTGAACCGGCAGTTCTCCAGCATCACCGCCCTGCCGGGTTCGACTGAACCCCCTTCCAGCCAGCCACGCCTGAGCGGCACGCCCTCGCCAAGCAATGCCGAGAGGTGTCTTGCGATCGGAGCGAGGGAGTCCTTCTCGCTGAACTCGCCCTCGGTCGGCCGACCGAGGTGCGACACGAGCATCAAGCGCGCGCGTTGCGCAAGCGCCTCGCGGATTCCCGGGACCGCCGCGCGGATGCGCGTGTCGTCGCTGACCTTTCCGGCCTGGATCGGAACATTGAAGTCGACACGCATGAAAACCCGCTTGCCGTGCAGGTCGACTTCGGACATTTTCAAAATGGGCATGAACTACAGGAATCAGGAATGGAGACCCCCGATTCCTCGACTTACTTCGCGTTCATCAGCGCGACTGTGGCATCCAACATCCGGTTGCTGAATCCCCACTCGTTGTCATACCAGCTCGAGACTTTCACCAGCGTCCCGCTCGACACCCGGGTAAGGGTGGCATCGAACACGCCGCTCGCAGCGCTGTGGTTGAAATCGGAGGACACGAGCAGCTCGGTGTTGTACTCGAGAATACCCTTCAGATCCGTTTGCGATGCCTGCCTTGCCGCGTCGTTGACGTCCACCACCGTCGTCGGCCTCTTCGCCACGAAGGTCAGGTCCACGATCGACACATTGATAGTCGGCACGCGGAACGCGAACCCGTCGAGCTTACCGTTGAGGTGCGGCAATACCAAACCGATCGCCGCCGCGGCGCCGGAGCTCGCCGGGATCATGTTGTGTGTCGCCGACCGCGCGCGGCGCAGGTCCTTGTGGTAGACGTCGGTCAGCACCTGGTCGTTGGTGTAGGCGTGGACCGTAGTCATGAGGCCGGAGACTACGCCGATGCGATCGTCAACCGCCTTAACCAGCGTGGCGAGACAATTGGTAGTGCACGAGCCGTTCGAAATCACCGTATCGGAGGCCTTAAGCGCTTTGTCGTTGACGCCGATGACTACGGTGCGATCCACATCCTTCTCGCCCGGCGCCGAGAGAACCACTTTCTTCGCGCCCGCTGCGAGATGCGCGGAGGCCTTCTCCTTGCTCGTAAAGAGGCCCGTGCACTCGAGAACCACGTCGACCTTGAGATCCTTCCACGGCAGCTCGGCCGGATCGCGCTTCGCGCAGACCCGGATGCGATCGCCGTTCACGATCATCGATTCGCCTTCCACGGCGATCGTTCCGGGGAATTTTCCGTGCGTAGTGTCGTAGCGCGTCAGATGCGCGTTGGTCTGCGCATTACCGAGGTCGTTGATCGCGACGAACTGAAGCTCGTGCTTCTTCCCGCTTTCGTAGTGCGCGCGGAGAATGTTGCGGCCGATGCGGCCATAGCCATTGATGGCGACTCGAATGGTCATGCAGGAGCTCCTTCCAGTCTCTATTTCAAAACGCCTTTCACGGCATTCACGACCTTCTCGACGGTGAAGCCGAAGTACTCGAACAGCTTCGCACCGGGCGCGGATTCGCCGTAGCGGTCGATGCCGACCACGGCGCCCTCTAGACCGACGTACTTGCGCCAGTAGTCGGTGACCCCGGCTTCAACGGCCACTTTGGGCAGCGTTGGAATCAGCACGATATCCTTGTACATCGGAGGCTGGCGATCGAAAACCGAGGTGCAAGGCATCGATACCACACGAACCGGAATACCCTCCTCGGCAAGCTTTTGCTTCGCACCCAGGGCCAGCTGCACCTCAGACCCGGTGGCGACGATGACCACCTTGGGTTCCTGCGAGTCCGCGAGAACGTAAGCGCCGCGCCGGATCGATGAGACCGTGTGAGCATCGCGTTTTTGAAACGGCACGTTTTGCCGCGTGAACAGGAGCGAAGTCGGGCCGTCCTTTCGCTCGATCGCGGCTATCCAGGCCAGCGCCGCTTCGACCGGATCGCAAGGTCGCCAGACGTCCATGCCGGGGATCAGGCGCAGGGCCGCGGCGTGCTCGATCGACTGGTGCGTGGGGCCGTCCTCGCCCAGACCGATCGAGTCGTGGCTGAAGACGAAGATCGGGCGGATCTTCATCAGCGCCGCCATGCGCAGCGCGTTTCTGGAGTAGTCCGAGAAGGTGAGGAAAGTGCCGCCGTAAGGAATGATTCCGCCGTGCACCGCCAAGCCGTTCATGACGGCGCTCATGCCGAATTCGCGCACGCCGTAGTAGATGTAGTTGCCGCCTCCTTCCCGCCCGAGGGGTTTTGAGCCCGACCACAGCGTGAGGTTGGAGCCAGTTAGATCGGCCGAGCCGCCGACCAGCTCGGGCAGGACCGGGGCGACGCCTTCGATCGTGTTCTGCGAGGCCTTGCGAGTGGCGATGGATTCCGTCTCGGCGATGATTTTTTCAAGCAGCATCTGGCAGTGGGCGCTCCAGTTCGCCGGCAGCTCGCCGGCGACGCGGCGGCGGAATTCGCGCGCAAGTTCCGGGTGGGCCTTCTCGTACTCGGCGAACTTGTCATTCCACGCTCGCTCGAGCGCCGCGCCGCGCTTTTTCGCATCCCAGCCGTCGTAAATGTGCTGGGGAACCTCGAACGGCGGGTAGCGCCAGCCTATCGCCGCGCGCGTCGCCGCAACCTCCTCGGCTCCAAGCGCCTCCCCGTGCGCCTTGGCCGTCCCGGCGCGCTTGGGGGCTCCCTTGCCGATCACGGTGTTGCAGCAGATGAGGCTGGGTTTGTCCGCTACCGCCTTCGCGGCTCGGATCGCGCGGTCAACCGATTCGACGTCGTGGCCGTCGACGTTGGAGATCACGTGCCAGCCGTAGGCTTCGAAGCGCTTGGGCGTGTCGTCTCGGAACCAACCCTTTACCTCGCCGTCAATGGAGATCTTGTTGTCGTCGTAAAGGGCGATCAACTTGCCCAAAGCGAGTGCTCCGGCGAGCGAGCAGGCCTCGTGCGAGATTCCCTCCATCAGGCAGCCGTCGCCGACCGACACATAGGTACGGTGGTCGACGATGTCGAGGCCCGGGCGGTTGAACTCGGCGGCGAGGATGCGTTCGGCGATCGCCATGCCGACCGCGTTTGCCAGTCCCTGCCCCAGGGGACCCGTGGTCGTCTCAACGCCCGGAGTCACCCCGAGCTCGGGGTGACCCGGCGTCTTCGAATGCAGCTGCCGGAAGCGCTTGAGCTCATCCATCGGCAGGTCGTAGCCGGTGAGGTGCAGGAGCGCGTACAGCAGCATCGAGCCGTGGCCGTTGGAGAGGACGAAACGATCGCGGTCTGGCCACTTCGGGTTTGCCGGGTTGTGCCGCAGGTGCCGTCCCCACAGCGCCAGCGCGATTTCGGCCATTCCCATGGGCATTCCAGGGTGGCCGGAATTTGCCGCCTGCACGGCGTCCATGGCCAACGCACGAATCGCGTTGGTCAGGTCCTGGCTCATTTACTCGGAAAATTCGGGAGGGTGGGTGGAAACCTTATAATTATCGGTGAATCTCGCTCGCTTGGCGAGAAAAACCGCAACGGAGGAGCAGTGAGCAAACTCGCATTCATCGGGCTCGGTGTGATGGGATTTCCCATGGCCGGACATCTCGTCACCAGGGGCGGCCATGAGCTTACCGTGTACAACCGCAGCCGCGCCAAGGCCGAGGCCTGGGCAGGCAGGTACAAGGGGCGCTTCGCGGACACTCCGGCCGAGGCGGCGGAAAGGTCAGACATCGTGTTCTCCTGCGTCGGCGACGATCCGGACTTGCGCGAAGTCACGCTGGGGCCGAATGGCGCCTTTCAGAAGATGGCCAAGGGCGCGATCTTCGTCGACCATACGACCGCCTCGGCGAAAGTGGCGCGGGAGCTCTACTCCGAGGCAAAAAAGCGCGGTTTCGATTTCCTCGATGCGCCGGTATCGGGGGGTCAGGCGGGCGCCGAAAGCGGACAGCTCACTGTCATGGTGGGGGGCGACACCGCTGCTTTCGAGCGGGCGAAACCAGTCATCGCACATTTCGCCAAGGCGGTGACGCTGATGGGGGGCTCGGGCGCCGGCCAACTCACCAAGATGGTCAACCAGATCTGCATCGCGGGCCTGTTACAAGGCTTGTCCGAAGGTCTCTACTTCGCCATCAAGGCCGGCCTGGACGCGAAACTCGTGCTCGACGTGATCTCGAAGGGCGCGGCGCAGTCCTGGCAGATGGAGAACCGCGGCAAGACCATGGTCGAGGACAAGTTCGACTTCGGCTTCGCTGTGGACTGGATGAGAAAGGATTTGCGTATCTGCTCCGAAACGGCACGGGAGATCGGCGCTCAGCTTCCCGTTACCCAGATGATCGCCGGCTTCTACGACGAGGTATCGAAGGTGGGCGGCGGCCGCTGGGATACCTCCAGTCTGATCCGGCGGCTGCGCCGAGCCTGACCCGCGCTCGGGGGCTCTTTCCGCGCGAGCCCCTCCATGAGCATGCCATTCCAATGGCCGGCAGACTACGCGCCGGCCATCCAACCTCCCATCGAGCCGCCTGAGCGCTCGCTCTGGTTCGTTTTCCGCGGGTCGGAGCTTCTGGTCACCGCTGCACCCGCCGTCGAACTTCCCCATTGCAATCACCCCAAGAGTTTGGGTATGATGCCTCAGCGAATACAATATCTTGGGGTTCTCGGCGAGCAGCATTGTTTTTCCGCCGAGGCAGCGGCTGGGGTTGCCGCGCCGAAGGGATGGGTTTGGCAGGGTTTGCGCGCGTTGTTCGGCGCGCTCGATGATGCGCAGTTTGCCCTGGCCGGTCGGGCACTGCAGATCGTCGACTGGGACCGCGCGCATCAGTATTGTGGAGCGTGCGGGGCGGCCACGGTAGCTCGCAAGAGCGAGCGCAGCCGCGAGTGCCCGGGATGCGGTTTGGCGGTGTATCCCCGGCTTGCGCCTGCGGTGATGGGGCTGGTGCGGCGTGAAAGGGAGCTGCTCTTGGCGCGCTCGCCGCGGTTCCCCGAGGGAATGTACAGCGCGCTGGCAGGATTTGTCGAGCCGGGCGAAACGCTGGAGCAGTGTTTGGAGCGAGAGGTGTATGAGGAAGTTGGGATCCGCGTGTGCAGGGTGCGGTACTTCGCCAGCCAGCCATGGCCGTTCCCGCATTCGCTCATGATCGCGTTCTTCGCCGATTATTGCAGCGGCGAAATCCGCGTCGATGGAACGGAAATCGAGGATGCACGGTGGTTCGACGTGAGAAATTTTGAAAATTTGCCGCGATTGCCTGCTAGAATCAGCATCGCTCGCAGACTGATCGATGCGGCAAAAGGGGAGATGCTTGCATCGTAGTTCGGCATCTCGGTTATCAAACGGAGTGGGGATGTATGCAAATTGGACGGACTGCATGTTGTCGCCAATCTGTACCGCTGCAGGGGGAACGCACGGTACTTGACTGACGCAGCCGAGCTGCGTCGTTTTTGTCACGACTCCATCAACAGGGCCGGTCTGACGATACTCGGCGACCTGTTCCACGAGTTCGACGGTGGCGGAGTCACAGGCACGGTGGTGCTGGCGGAGTCGCATCTCGCCGTCCATACGTGGCCGGAGCTCCAGAGCGTCAGCCTCGACGTCTACGTGTGCAATTACACCCAGGACAACAGCGCCAAGGCGCGCCAGGTCGTCACCGACCTGATGGAGCTTTTTCGCCCCGAGGAACACGTGCAGCACGATGTACCGCGCGACAAGCGCCTCATGTACGAGTCGCTGAACGGGGACTACGGGTTCTTCCTGCGCTCCTCCAAGCTGATCGAGTCCTCGAAGACGCGTTTCCAAGACCTCGAAATCCACGAGACGCCCCAATTTGGAAAGCTCTTTCGCTTGGACGGCTGCTTCATGACTTCCGAGCGCGAGGAGTTTGTTTACCACGAGACCCTAATCCATCCTGCGCTCACCGCCCACCCTTCTCCAAAGCGGGCCCTGGTGATCGGCGGCGGGGACGGCGGCGCGGCGGAAGAAGCTCTCAAGCACCCGTCGATCGAGCAGCTCGTCATGGTCGAGCTGGACGGGAAGGTGGTCGAGATCGCCAGGGAGCACTTCGGCGCAATTCACCGCGGCGTATTCGACAATCCGAAACTGAAGCTGCTGATCGAGGACGGGCTGAAGTACCTCGCGGAGACCAAGGAAAAGTTCGATTCCATCGCGCTTGATTTGCCTGACCCCATCGGCCCTGCAACCGCGCTCTACGAGGAGACGTTTTTCCGGGATTGCAAGCGCGCGCTTGCCGCAGGCGGCGTGCTCACCCTGCACATGGGCTCGCCCTGGTCGCGTCCCGACCGAGTCAAGATGCTCTATGGGCGGCTGGCCAAAGTGTTCAAGATCGCCCGGCCCTACACGATGTTCATCCCCTTGTACGGCTGCCTGTGGTCGATGTGCGCCTGCTCGGACTCGACCGACGTCGCGGCCGGCAATAGCGGGGAGATCGATATTCGAATCGGCAACCGCAGTCTCAGCCATCTGCAGTACTACAACGGCCCCGCCCATCAGGCGCTGTTCGCGTTGCCGAATTTCGTGCGCGAACTCACCGTGGACGCCGTGCCCAAGCCCAGGCTGGTAGCAACGAAAAAGCGCGCCGCGGGTGGCGTGAAGTAGACGCGGGGCGTCAGCCGGTTGGGCGCGGGGTGACCGAGAGGGTTGCCCCTTTCGCTTTGGCCTCGAACCCGAGGAAACCGAACTCGGGCTCCGGCTTTCGGCCGCTCACGATGTCGGCAAGGGCCCGACCCGAGCCGCACGCAAGCGTCCACCCTAGCGTGCCGTGCCCGGTGTTGAGAAAAAGGTTGGAGTACTTCGAGCGTCCAATGAGCGGCAGATTGCTGGGTGTGGCCGGTCGCAGTCCCGTCCAGAACTGTGCGCGCTCCGGACGCCCCGCCTTCGGAAACCATTCGAAGCAGCGCTTGACGAGGGCCGCGCAGCGGGGCTCGTTCATCTCGGTGTCGTAGCCGTTCAACTCGGCGGTGCCTGCCACGCGCAAGCGATCGCCCAGCCGCGAAATCACGATCTTGCGCGCGTGATCGGTCAGGCTCGTCCGCGGGGCTTCGTCAACGGGCTCAAGAGGCAAAGTAACCGAATAGCCCTTTACCGGGTACACCGGTACCGAAACGCCGATCGGCGCGAGCAGGAGCGGGCTATAGCTCCCCAGCGCAATAACGTAGGCTTCGGCGCGCAACGATTCCTCGATTCCTTTTTCGCCGTCTATGACCACGCGCTCGATCGCTCCCCGCGCGGCTTCGAGGCGCTTCACGCTTACGTTGAACCGGAAGCTCACGCCTCGGGCACCGCACAGATCGGCCAGGGCCCGGGTGAAAAGCTGCGCGTCACCGCACTCGTCGGAAGCCGCGTACGCCCCCCCCGCGACCCGGGCTATCGAATGCTTGAGCGCCGGCTCGATCATCAGGCAGCCTTCGGGCGTCTTGATTTCGATGTCCAGGCCGCGCGCTCTGAGCCGCTCGGCCTGTCTCTTCGCGTGTTCGAATTCGCCTCCGTTTTCGTACAGGTGCAGGATGCCTCGCGTATCAAAATCGTAGTGGATGCCCGTATCGCGCCGCAGTTGGCGCAGCTGCTCGTGGCTATACAGCGCAAGCGCGAAAGCGGAATCGGTGTTGCGACGGGTCCGGCTCGGCAAACATTCAAAGAGGAAGCGCAAACCCCAAAGCCATTGGGCGAGGTCGGCGCGCGGCCGGAAGAGCAGCGGGGCGTCCTCGCGCCCGAACCACTTCAGGATCGTCAAAGGAGCGGTCGGGTTGGCCCAGGGCTCGGAGTGGCTGACCGAAATCTGCCCGCCATTTGCAAAACTCGTCTCAAGCGCAGGTTCGGGCTGACGGTCCACCACCATGACCTCGTGGCCGCTCTGCGCGAGATACCACGCGCTGGTCGTGCCGATGACACCGGCCCCGAGAACGACCACTCTCATGCCCGCCTCCGATAAAAAGCAAAAGGGGGAAAGCTTGCGCTTTATCCCCCCGGAAACGAATCTACACTTTTGACTTTCACACGGCAAGCAAGCCCTTCGGCCACATCCGTGTACTGCGCTGAGGCCGTTCAACGAAACCGGAAGGCTTACTTATTTTCCCGTGTAAGGAATCACTTTTTGGCGCTGCTCACCCAGGCCCTTGATGCCAAGGGTGACCACGTCACCCGGCTTCAGCCACGCCTGGGTCGGTTTCATCCCCAGCGCCACCCCGGCCGGTGTTCCGGTGGTAATGATGTCACCAGGGAGCAGTGTCATGTAGTTGCTCACGTATGAGACAAGCTTTGCGCAGGGGAAAATCATGTTCTTGGTATTGGAGGATTGCCTGCGTTCACCGTTGACGTCGAGCCAGACGTCAAGCACCTGGGGGTTGGTGATCTCGTCGGTCGTGACGAGCCATGGTCCGATCGGTCCAAAGGTGTCACAGCCCTTGCCTTTGTCCCATTGAGAGGACTGCAGCTGGAAAGCACGCTCGGATACGTCATTCACGATCGTGTAGCCGGCAACGTGGTCGAGGGCCTCGTCCTCCGGCACATATTCGGCGCGTGCCCCGACGACGATTGCGATCTCGACCTCGTAATCGAGCTTGGTGGAATTGCGCGGCTGCTGGATGTCATCATTCGGGCCGCTGATGCACGTCGTCGCCTTCATGAACACTACCGGCTCGGCGGGTATTTGCAGACCCGCTTCGTGCGCGTGATCGACGTAATTCAGGCCGATGGCGACGAACTTGGAGATGCCCGTATAAGGCACGCCGAAACGCGGGTTACCGCGCACTAGCGGCAGCGACTCCGGGCGAATCTTGCGCAGCTTCGTCAGCCCTTTGGGGGAAATCGTGTCCTGGTCGATATTGGAAATGACCCCTGACAAGTCGCGCAACTGGCCTTGCGCGTCGATGACGCCCGGTTTTTCGAATCCATTCCTGCCGTAACGACAAAGCTTCATTTTTGGCTTCCTTTCCAGATCATCATGCGGCCGCTTAAGCAAATCGCAGCTCTTGGAGCAAGCGCAAGCTGGGTGCAAGCGAGGGTGCTCGATATCGTCGCAGTCTCGAGCCGCCCAGTTGTTGCCTGGGCGTCGGCGCGACGAGAGCAAGTGGTGCGGCCGGTTTCCTACGTGAGCCGTTCTCCCCCAGAACTATTCTTATTGCCCGGCGATTATAACAGCGCAACGCATAAAAAAGCCGTAGTTTCCCTGGAATCAGTGGGTTACAGCAGCGGCGAAGCCCGGGGTCCGACTGGCATGGCAGTGGCCGCGGCCCGCAACCGCGCGGACTCCCGGATAAAATCGACGCATGAAAAGCCTTGCATCTCGCGTCGTCCCGCGGTTTTTTGCTCCAATGCAGCTTTCCCTCGGTGACGAGATCGATCTGCCGGAGCGGGTGGCGCGTCATTGTGCGGTCCTGCGCCTGCGCCGCGGCGATGCGCTCGTCGTGTTCAACGGAGAGGGCGGGGAGTTCTCCGCCGAGCTGACGCGGGTTTCCCGTGGCGATTCGCGTGCCCGCGTGATATCGAAGCAGACGCCGGAGCGCGAGTCGCCTCTTGCCATCGCGCTCGCTCAGTGCGTATCGAGCGGAGATCGGATGGACTCTACCTTGCGGAAATCTACTGAGCTTGGCGTCTCCAGGATAGTGCCGATCGCGAGTGAGCGCTCCGTAGTCAGACTCTCGAGCGATCGCGCCGACAAGCGCGTCGCCCACTGGCGCAACGTGGTCATTGCCGCCTGTGAGCAATGCGGGCGCAACCACGTACCCGAAGTTGCCGCGATCATCGACTTCGCGGCCTTTCTGAGCCGGGGAGCCAGCGATGGGCTACGGCTGCTTCTGGCGCCGGATGCGTATCGAGACTTGAAACAGCTTGAACCGCCCAGCAGGGTGACGTTGCTGGTCGGACCGGAGGGAGGGCTCGCGCCTGAGGAGCGGCAGCGCGCCGAAGGGAGCGGGTTCGTTCCGGTCCGCTTCGGGCCGCGGGTGCTTCGCACGGAGACCGCGCCGCTCGCAACAATCGCAGCGATGCAGGCGCTGTGGGGCGATTGTTAGGTCTCTGCAGGCCGGGCACTGCTGTATCTACCGGGGCAACTGGCTAGAATCGGAGTTTTTTTAAGAACAACGACAATCATGCCGCCTCATCCCACCCAGTTCGTCAGCTGGGTTCGCTCTGTTGCCCCGTATTTCCACGCGTTTCGCGGGAAGACGTTCGTACTCGCCTTTGGCGGAGAAATATTCGCGGAGCGCAGGTTCGTCGAACTCGCACACGACATCAGCCTTCTGCACAGCACCGGCATCCGCGTGGTGCTCGTGCACGGCTCACGCCCGCAGATCGAGGCGCAACTCAAGCGCCGCAAGGTCCGCTCGCGCTACGCGAAGGGGCTGCGCATCACGGATCCCGTTGCGCTCGAATGCGTGAAGGAGGCCGTCGGGCTGTTGCGCGTGGAGATCGATGCGTTGCTGTCCCTGGGCCTTCCCAGTTCGCCCATGGCGGGCGCCGCGATCAACAGCGTCTCGGGGAATTTCATCACGGCGCAGCCGATAGGCGTGCACGACGGCATCGACTTCCAGTATACCGGCTCCGTGCGCAGGGTCGATGCGCAGGCAATCGCGGGGTGTCTGGACGCCGGCAACATAGCGATCGTATCGCCAGTCGGTTATTCGCCCACAGGCGAGGTCTTCAACCTCGCTATGGAAGATGTCGCGGTAGCAACGGCGACGGCGCTCCACGCCGAGAAACTGATCTTCTTCTCCGACGCGCCCGTGCAGGACAAGGAAGGCGAGTTGCTCCAGGAGCTCACGGCGGAGGAGGCGGCCGGGCTGCTCGCGCGCAGCAACCGCCTGTCGGACGATACGCGGCTCTATCTCGCACACGCCGTCGAGGCCGTGCGCGGAGGGATGCAACGCGCCCACATCATCAGCCGTACAGTCCCCGGCGCTCTGCTGATCGAATTGTTCACCCATGAAGGCTCGGGCACCATGATCACCGCCGACAAGATGGTGAAGCTGCGTCCGGCCAAGATTGACGACGCGGGGGGCGTTCTCAAGCTGATCGAGCCGCTCGAGGAAGACGGGACGCTCGTGCGCCGTGGGCGGGAACTGCTCGAACGCGAGATCGGGCGCTTTTCGTTGATTGAGCACGACGGGGTGATCGTCGGCTGCGCCGCGCTCTACCCTTTCCCCGACGCCCGCGCCGGCGAGCTCGCCTGCCTCGCGGTGCGGCCCGATTACCGCGACGCAGGTTACGGAGAACGCTTACTGCGCCATATCGAGACACAGGCGCGCGCCCGCAAGCTGAAAAAGCTGTTCGTGCTCACTACGCGTGCAACCCATTGGTTCATAGAGCGCGGGTTCGCCGAAGCGAATATCACCGTGCTGCCGAGGGAAAGGAAAGCGCTGTACAACTATCAGCGGCGTTCGAAGATTTTAGTAAAGCAGACTTAAAATCGACTGATACCGGAATCGAGGTTGCGAAAATGGCACGTATAGTGAAGTGCATCAAGCTCGGCCGCGACGCGGAAGGGCTCGACTTCCCGCCCTACCCGGGCGAGCTCGGCAAGCGCATCTACGAGAACGTCTCCAAGGAAGCCTGGCAGGCCTGGATCAAGCACCAGACCATGCTCATCAACGAGAACAAGCTGAACCTCGCCGACCCGCGCGCGCGGAAATATCTCGCCGAGCAGATGGAGAAGCATTTCTTCGGACCCGGAGCCGACGTGGCTTCCGGCTACGTGCCGCCGGACAAGTAGGCGCTCTACTTCCGGGCGATCGTTCTCACGCCCGTCTTGGTTCCGAGTAAGAGCAGATCCGCTCCGCGCCGGGCGAACAATCCGTTGGTAACGACGCCGGCGATATTGTTGACCGCCGTTTCTAGCTCCACCGGGTTGAGGATGGACAGGCCCCACACGTCGAGGACGATGTTGCCGTTGTCCGTGGCAAAGCGCTCGCGCAGCTTGGGCTGGCCGCCGAGCTTAACCATCTGGCGCGCCACATAGGCACGCGCCATTGGAATCACCTCGACCGGCAGCGGAAATTTTCCAAGCACCGGCACGAGCTTCGATTCGTCCGCGATGCAAACGAACTTTTTCGCCACCGTGGCGACGATTTTCTCCCGCGTGAGCGCGCCGCCCCCGCCCTTGATCATTGCGAGATGCTCGGTGACCTCGTCCGCGCCGTCGATGTAGACCGGCAGCTCGTTGACGCTGTTGAGATCGAACAGGCGGATACCGTGTCTCTTGAGACGTTCTGCGGTTTTTTCCGAGCTTGCCACGGCCCCGGCGATGCGGTTTCTCACCTTGCCCAACTCGTCGACGAAGAAATTGGCAGTGGACCCGCTGCCGACGCCGATTACTTCATCGTCGACGATGTACTTGATCGCTTCGCGAGCAACCGACTGCTTGAGCTCGTCCTGGGTCATATGTACAGAATCAAGCTCTGCCGCTATCGACTGGTTTCGCTCGTGGGTTTGTCTGGCGCCGCGGTACTCGCTTCACTTTCCTCCTGGCGGGGCGCAACCGTCTGGTCAGAGGACAAACTCTTGTCCTTTGCCAACACCAGCGCACTAGGCAACCATCGCGCGACATCCTGACCGAGAGCGGCCGCGATGCGATGCATGATCGGACAAGTACCGCTTACACTGCCCCACACAGGGTGGGACTGGCGGTTTAGGGTCGTGGTCTCGATCACTTTCGCGTTCCGCAGGATTTCGGCCCTCACGTTCATCGCCTTGGGTCCGCTCCAGCCGCCGCCACCCATTCCCAGGACGCCGAGAATAGTCACCCTCAGGACGATCTTCTCTGGCCCGGCCTGGCTCGAGTTCTGGATCTGCTCTGTGCCGGGAAAGCGCTCACTCACCTTTTGGAAAACCTGGCTTCCCAGGTTTGCTTCGAGCGAGCACTCTCGTTTCACGGCTTGGCTAATCGGTGCGTTCGGGTCGAGGATAGCTGGCGTCACAACGGTGACTCTGTCGTCGGCACGGGACGCCTGCGCGAAGGACAGCGCCAAGACCCCAGTCAGGAGGAACAAGTTTGCTTGCATCGATTTTCTCCCCTAGCGCTTTCGCACGGGCGGCAAGTCCGTGCACACGCCCTCATACAGCTCTGCTGCCATTCCAACCGATTCGCTCGTCGTCGGATGCGGATGGATGGTCTTGCCGATATCGACCGCGTCGGCGCCCATTTCGATGGCGAGCGCAATCTCGCTGATGAGATCGCCGGCTCCAGCTCCGACGATGGCGCCGCCGATCAGGCGGTGCGACTCCTCGGAGAAGATCAGCTTGGTGAAGCCCTCGTCGCGGCCGTTGGCGATGGCGCGTCCCGAGGCTGCCCAGGGAAATTTGGCAACCCCGAACTTGACTCCCTGGTTTTTCGCTTCCTCCTCGGTTAGTCCCGCCCAGGCGATCTCAGGATCGGTGTACGCCACCGAGGGGATCACGCGCGCGTCGAAGTAGGATTTCCGCCCCGCAGCGGCTTCCGCTGCGACGTGACCTTCGTGCACCGCCTTATGCGCCAGCATGGGCGGCTTGGCGATATCGCCAATCGCGTAGACGTGCGGAATGTTGGTGCGCATTTGCGCGTCCGCGGGGATGAAGCCACGCTCGTTCACCGCGACGCCGGCGGCGTCGGCGCCGATCTTCCTGCCGTTGGGAGTCCGGCCCACGGAAACCAGGATCATGTCGTAGAGCTGCGGCTTGGCCGGGGCATTCTCGCCTTCGAAAGACACCCTCAGTCCTTCCTTCACGGCTTCGACCTTGGTGGTCCTGGTCTTCAGCATCACGTTGTCGAAGCGGCGCGCGTTGAACGTCTGCCATACCCTGACCAGGTCCCGGTCTACCCCGGACATCAGGCCATCGAGCACCTCGACCACATCCAGCCGGGCGCCGAGGGTAGAGTACACCGTGCCCATTTCCAGGCCGATGATGCCGCCGCCGATCACGAGCAAGCGTTTCGGCCGTTGCCTCAGCTCAAGCGCCGCGGTCGAGTCGACGACTCGCGGGTCCTCCGGAATGAAGGGGAGCTTCGCCGACTGCGAGCCGGCTCCGATGATCGCGTTCCTGAATGCGACGACCTTGCGCCCGTCCTTCGCTTCCACGGCGAGATGGTTCGGTCCTACGAAAGCTCCGGTACCCTGCAGCACCGTCACTTTGCGCGCGCGCGCCATACCCGTGAGGCCTCCGGTCAGCTTGCCGACCACCTTGTTCTTCCACGCGCGCAACGCATCGAGATCCACCTTGGGCTCCCCGAAACCGATGCCGTGCTCGGAAAGATGTTTTGCCTCGTCCATGACAGCGGCGATGTGCAGAAGCGCTTTCGACGGGATGCAGCCCACATTCAGACAGACCCCGCCGAGCGTCGGATAGCGCTCGACCAGAATGCTGTTCAAGCCGAGGTCGGCGGCGCGGAAGGCCGCCGAATAACCGCCGGGACCGGAGCCCAGCACCAGCACGTCGCAAGTCATGTCGGCTGCGCCA
>VBCJ01000364.1 GCA_005884335.1 Betaproteobacteria bacterium
CTCGAGGTAACTTTGAGCCTTTCCCCACAACTCGCGCTGCACGCATAAGCGGCCCAGCGTCAGCAACAATTCCGCCTCTCCCGGACGCTCGCTCAGCCATCGCTCGGCCCGCTCGAGCCGTTCGAACGCGTCCTCGTCGTTGCATTCTCCATAGAGCAGGGCGAGCGCGCCGTCCCAGTCCTTCTCAAGCGCTTCCTCGATGATCCGGTGGGCCTTGCGACAATCCCCGAGCTCGATGAAGGCGCGCGCGGCCGCTGCCGCTATCTTGGGACGCAAGCGCTCGGAGCGCGGCGTGTCCTCCCAATGTCGAGCGAGGCCTTCCCGATCTGTCTTGCGCGACAGTATCGCAACGCGGGCGTTGACGCGCACGCTATCGAGGGCTTCCGGCGGCATCGCATCCCGTTTCTCCAGCAAATTCGCCAGGCGCAGGACTTCGTCCCAATTTGCCATTCCCTGCTCCGCGCGCAGCGACAGCAACAGTGCCGCGACGTGCCGAGGCCGGCCCGCGTTCAGTTCGCGCAGCACGGCTCGCGCTTCGAGGAAGCGCCTTTCCTCCAGCAAGAGCTCCGCCGCAGTCATCAAACGCGCGAGACGCCATTCGCCGTCCCCTTCCTTCGCCCGCTCGAGCCACTGATCGCGCCGGCCGAATTGCCGCAGTTTCTGCGCCGCACGTGCCGCAAGAAGACTCGCGAGACCCGGGGCCGTGCCCAGTTCGGCCGCCCCCGAGGCGAGTTTCTCAGCGCGGACAAATTGGCCCTCGAAGAGCGCCTGTATCGCCCCCAGCGCCGCTGCGCGCCCTTTTTCATCCCGCCGTCGTTCACGAAAAGCGCGCACATGCGAAGGAAGCCTGAGGGCATGCCACACGACTCTGAGCAGAAAGTAACCGGCTGCGAAGACAAGGATCAGAAGAACGGCGAGCAGGTTGAGCGAAATCTCGGCGCGCCACGGATGCAGGACGAACAGCGCGTAAGCGCCGTGACCTCGCATTGCCAGCGAAAGCGCCACGGCGAGCGCCGATAGGACAAGCAACCATAGCAAGCCTCTCATTGCCCGGCCTGCTTCCGAATTGGCTTGTAACCGCGCACCGCCGCAAGGCTTTCGCCGATCGTCGGAAGCGAGACCCCTATGCCGCCTGAGCCGAGCTGCTTCAGCGACACCGCCATCGCCGCGGCGGCGCGAGAGCGCGTGTCGAAGTATCGCGCAAGCCAGCTTGCCGCGACATTCACGTCGCTGCGGTAAGTGGTTTCGTCGCGCGCAAGCAGCGCAAGCCGCGCGTTCAGCAGGCGCAGTTTCAGGTTCTCGCGCAGGAAAAACGCCTGGGGCGGGCTGAGCAACGCCGGATCGGAGCCTTCCATGTTCTGGATTCTGACGAGCTGCTTGAGCTCGCCGAGAAACTCCGCGACCAGCCTTTCCCATAACCCGTCGGCGTCACGCTTGGCGGCGGCCGTCGCCTGCGGGCGAGCTTCCTGCACGAGCGGCAGGGAATCCACGCCCGCGATCAACTGATCCAGTTTCGCGGCAATTCCCGGAACATCCAGGCTGGGCGCGGTCTTGAGGCGTTCGATGTCGCGGGCGAAAACCTTGCGCAGCGGCAGGAACTGGGGGCGGCCCGAGCGCGCGAGGCGCGCGTCGGCCGTCTGCAACGCGGCCAAGGCCACCTGGACGTTGCCGGTGAGCTGCAGTTGTTGCGAGGCAATCATAAGGATTTGCTCGATTTCGGCGAGCACCCATTCGTCGCGGCTGCGCGATAGCTCCTGGTAGAGCGTCTCGAGGCCGATCTGCTGACTCTGAAATTCCGCGAGCCTCAACTCGATCTGGGCGAGCTTCGCTTGCGCCTCGCGCGCCGCCTCCTGTGCCTGCCTCGCGGCGAGGCGCGCGTCGCGGCTGTCGGACTCGCTTTCGCGCACGCGTTGAGCAAGCTCGTCGCGCAACGCGCCGATCCGGTCGCGACCGTCGTACCACTGCCAAGCTAAAAGCAGTGCGACCAATCCGAATGCGATCGCCGTCGGTGAAATGCGCCAGGCTTTGAGCTTCGAAGCTCGCTCGGTCCCGGACGTGTCGTTTTCCATGCGTGAGCCGACTCCTGATGAGAGGCGATCATACTTTAGCAAAAAAAGCCGTCATCTCAGCGACGGTGCGAACATCGCCGCGCCCGGTCACGACGATCTCCCGCACGTCGAGCTTGCGCGCGGCAAGCGCGATCCGCGGATGCGGAACGAACACCGGGGTTGCGCGCAAGTATCCCCTGCCGGTCGGGCCCAGCATTTCGAAGAAATTCGCCAAGCCTTCGGCGCTGGTAATCGAGACCGCTTCGATTCCACCCCTCTGCCAGCGGGCGAGGAGCCCTCCCGCGTCGGCGTCGGGCCGCGCGCGCCGGTAGCATTCGGCGTACTCGACTCGCGCGCCCCGTGCTTCAAGTCTCGTTCGCAGCCATTCGCGCCCGCCCTGCCCGCGAAAGATCACGACCGAGCGCCCCTTCAGATCCTGCAGCTCGGGAAGTTCGGCGAGCGCCTCGCTGTCGGCCTCGCCAGCAGGCGCTATCACCGCATGGAACCCTCGTTCCTCGAGTGCAGTTGCGGTCCCGATCCCCACAGCGGCCACGCGCAGACCCTTCGGCCAGTTCCGGCTCGCCATGACCATCGCGTGCCCCCGCATCGCCGCCGTCGGACTGACGAAAACCGCGAGCTGAAATCCGTCCAGGCGC
>VBCJ01000365.1 GCA_005884335.1 Betaproteobacteria bacterium
GTGCTTATGAACGCATGGTCCATTGTGCGGTTTGCTCTACTCGCAGTCGCTTTTCTTCAGGGCGCCTTCGTCAGCCAGTCTCCTGTTTCACCAGAGGAGGTTTCTCTGTGGCCTGCCTTTCGCCTATTTGGGTTCGGTATTCTGTGCATGCTCTTTGTCGTTGGTATCCAGCGGATCAACCCATTTTCCGCACCAAGCTGGCGCTACCCAAGTTGGTTTATCAATCCATTCTTGTTTCGTGAGCCCTTGCAATTCTTTCACCTTGCAGGCTTTTCGATGCTTGCTACGAGTGCTGGAACCCTTGTGCGTATGCTGTTTGTCGAGCCGTTGTTGTGGTTCTCGGCTCTTTCATCGCTCGCGTTTGGCGCGGGTATATTGGGTGGTGTTTATGCATGCACATTCGTTTATCGCGGCAAAATGGAACGCACCTAACAGGCGCTTCGAGAGGGACGCTCTGCCGGCAAGCTTCGCTCGCCGGCTGCGCGCCCCTCAAGCTAGACGTTAGGCGTCATTCGAGTGAGCGCCGTCGAACCCTATGTCTCGGAAGTAATGGACGCCAGTGGGATTGAAGCCGCTATTCGCGGCATGCCGGACGTCCTTCGCGCGCTTCTTGGGGGCGACGCGATCGTGACCGCCACATATGGTTAAGTATCGGCGCTGCACTCCAACATTTGTTATATCCCGATGAAGGTGGGCCTCAAATGGATCGAACGATTCTTGCTGCCACGACAACAGTGCCAAGCGTTGAGCGTCGCACAGATAGCAAATTCGGGCATCATGGACGGCGTCGAAATGAACGGTCCAGGACCATGCTGAAGATCCTATTCGCCGCGGCACTCGCCGCCGGCATCGCCACTGCATCCGCTCAGACTCCCGCCCCGCAACCCGCCTCCGTCCAGCTGAAGGCGCTCCTCGACGACGATCTCGCAGCCGTTTTCCGCCACTCGCCCTGGCAGGCGACGGTGCGCGGGGTCCCCGGTTACGACCACCTCCTCCCGGACCTGTCTTTCGCCACGCTGGAGAAAGAGCGTGCCCGCGAACGTGACGCGCTGGAGCAGCTGAAGGCGATCGACGCCAGGGTGCTGCGCGGGCAGGACCGCGTCTCCTATGAGCTGCTGCGCGACAAGATGGAGGCGAGCGTGGAGGCGCAGCGCTTCGCGCGCGCCGAGGGCCTGGTTCTCTCGACGCTCGGAGGCGTGCAGAACGCGATGCCACGCATGGCGCAGACCACGCCCTTTCGGACTGCGGACAACTATCGCGACTTCATCAAGCGCATCAGCGCCACGCCGAAGTTCGCCCACGAGACCATCGAACGGCTGCGCGCCGGGATGAAGAGCGGATGGCTGAGCCCCGTCCCCGTGCTCGATCGCGTCGTGGCCGCAATCGATGCGCATGTCGTGGACACCGTGGAGGACAGCACGCTTCTCACTCCTTTCAGGAATTTCGCGAGCGGCATTCCCGAGGACGAGCGCGCGGCACTGAGCGCTGCGGCCCGGCGCGCTATCGCGGAGGACTACCAGCCGGCGCTGCGCCGGTTTAAGGCGTTCATCGTGAACGAATACCGGCCCATGGCGCTGCAAGTGGCGGGGCTCGCGACATTGCCCGGCGGTGCCGAGTACTACGAGTTCCTCATTCGTACGCACGTGGTCCGTGGGATGAAGGCGGCGGAGGTTCACCAGCTGGGCCTGCGCCAGGTCGAGCGCCTGCGCAGGGAGATCGGGGAGGTCGCGCTGCAGACTGGCTTCAAGGGCACTACCGACTCGTTCATCGAAAGCCTGAGGACGGACAAGAAATACTTCTTTGATTCGTCGGACTCCGTCCTCGCCGCCTACCGTGAAGTCGGCAAGCGCGTCGATCCGCAGTTGCCGAAGCTGTTCCATGCGACTCCTCGGATGCCCTATGCTGTGCGAGCCATGACGCCGTCCGAGTCGGCCAGCAGCACGGCCGCCAACTACATGCCCGGATCGCTTCCGCTCGGCACCAGCGGCTACTTCACGATCAACGCGCTCGGCTACAAGAACGAGGCGACGTGGCGGACCGAGACGCTCTTCATGCACGAAGCCATGCCGGGCCACCACATGCAAATCGCGCGAGCGGCGGAGATGGAGAAGCTCCACCCATGGCGCTCGATGGGAAGCCGGAACGTGGCGTACAGCGAGGGCTGGGCGCTCTACGCGGAGAAGCTCGGCTTCGATCTCGGCCTCTACAAGGATCCCTTCCAGCACTACGGGCACCTGCAGGCCGAGCTCTTTCGCGCCGCGCGGCTCGTCGTCGATACCGGCATCCATGCGTACAACTGGCCGCGCGACAAGGCCATCGCGTACATGGCAGGGCAGGGTGGCCTGGACCCGGATTTCGCGGTGAGCGAAGTCGATCGCTACTTCTCCAATCCTTCGCAGGCCCTCGGATACATGCTCGGCCAGCGCAAGTTCCTCGAGCTGCGCGCCCGTGCGGA
>VBCJ01000366.1 GCA_005884335.1 Betaproteobacteria bacterium
AAAGTTCGCGAGAAAGGTCACGTTCCGATCGGGGTATTGTGCCGCGCAGGGCAGCGCGGCGAGCGCGAGAAGCGCAAAGACAACTACGCGAACCATGGGACCTCCTCCAAGCTAAATGCGCGATTCCTGGTAGTCGAGGTCTTCCTCGATATGGTGCAGCACCTCGTCGCTGATCTGGTTTTCGCGCCACAGCCGGATCAGTTCCTGCCGCTCGGCCTTCACCGCCGCGTCCCTCAGACGCCGCGCGTCGTCGGCGCCCGAGTGCCGCAGCACCAGACCTCCCGGCACCGAGAGCGTGATTTTCTCGGCGAATTCGGCGCGGATGCGTTCGGCCAGCTCGTTCGAGATGCCGTCTTTCGCAGCCACGGCGTCGATGGCGGCGATCGCCGCCTTGCCGAGCGCCATCTGGGCGCGCTGTTGCTCCTCCTGCAGGCTCCAGTCCCGGCCGACCTTGAGCATGCGGATGAGCGGCTTCAGCGTCAGCCCCTGCAGCACGAGGGTCACCGCGATGACGACGAAGGTGAGAAAGATGATCAGGTCGCGCTCGGGAAAGGGGCTTCCGTCCTGGAGCGTCTGAGGCAGCGCGAGGGCGGCGGCGAGCGACACGATGCCGCGCATCCCGCACCAGCCCATGATGAACACTTCCCCCTCCCGGGGCGGCGCGACCTGCTCGCCGAGCATCGCCCTCACCACGAGCGGCAGATAGGTGGCCGGATAGACCCAGGCGAAGCGCACGAAGATCGCGACCGCGCTCACGAAAGTGCCGTAGAAAAAGAGCTCGCCCAGCGAGTAGTCGGTGAGCCGCCCTATGATTCCCGAGAGCTGCACGCCGATGAGGATGAAGATCAGCGTGTTCAGGAGGAACACGAGCAGATTCCACACCGAGCGCGCGATGATGCGCATCTCGGCCGAGACGATCTCCGGGGAGTAACGCCCGCGCACGATGCCCGCGGCGACCACGGCGAGAACTCCGGACGCGTGCACGCCCGCCACGTCTAAGGATTCGGCGATGATGTATGTCACGTAGGGCACCGCGAGCGTGGAACGCGCCGGTGAGCACCGCCGCCACAGCGAATTTGTAGATCACCAGACCCGAGGCGTCGTTCACCAGGCTCTCGCCCTCGAGCACGGTGACCACGTTGCGCGGGATGTTGAGCCGCGAAAGGATGGCGGTTGCCGCCGCCACGTCGGGGGGCGAGACGATCGCCCCGAGCACGAAAGCGGCGGCCCAGGGAATGTCCGGTATCAGCAGCTTCAGGGTCGCGCCGACGGCGAGCGTGGTCGCGATCACCAGACCGATCGCGAGCAGCCCGATCGGGCGGATGTTCGCCTTGAACTCGTGCCAGGACGTGAGCAAGGCCGCCTGGTAGAGAATCGGCGGCAATACGAGCACGAGCAGGAACTGCGGGTCGAACTGAAGCTGCGGCAGCCGCGGCACGAAGCCTAGCAGCGCGCCCCCGATCACCAGCGCGATCGGGTAGGGAAACTTGAAGTGCCGCGCCACCCATCCGAGCGCCACGGCGCACATCATCAAGAACAGGACCACTTGCAGCAGGACCATGGCTGCCTCCCCTCCGGAGCCGCCATTAAATCATGCCGGGCGGTCGTGCACCATGCCACCGGCATGCGCAGCGCGGATGCGGGAGTTTGACCGCTTCAGCCTCGCTTGCTAGCCTAGCGATCATGGAATACCCGCGCGTCAACCTCGCGCCTTGAGCGGCGCACAGGCGGCAATGCATCCCGGATTGGCCACGCGGACCACCGCCCTCGGAGTGGCCGCGCTGATGATCGCTTCGGCCCTGGGCTACTGGGGCATCAGCGCTTACCGCAAGGGCCAGCTGCAAAAAACGGTGACCGCCCTCGTGAAGGATTCCAGCGAGCGGCTGCAAGCGGCGCTCGCCGTCGAAACGGAAGCGGTGCACGAGGACGCCGCTCGCATGGTGGGGAAGCTCGACGACCAGGCTCAGGAAGTGGACAAGCACGTGATCGAGCTGCGCGGCATGAGCGCTTCCCCGAACCGGGCGCTGGTCGACGCCGCCGAGGAGTACTTGCTCACCGTGAGGCAGATCCTGCGCAATCAGGCCGCGAGCCACCGCTATCGCATTCAGGTCTCGGCGAGCGAACGGGCGCTGCGCGACCACATGCGCACAGCGAACCGCCGCTCGGGAAACTGGATCAAGGAGGCGGTGCGCGCCAAGGATCGCATGGAGAAGGAGTATTTCGATTACCGGATCTCGGTCGATGCCTTCGGCCGGCTGCTCGAGTCCTATCCCGCAACCCGGAAAAAGCTTGCGCTCCAGGTCGGCGCGGGCCTGCTCGTCGAGGAAGCCGTCGCCGCCAACGCCCGCAAGCGCGCGCTCGCTACTTCGAAGCGCGTCGCCGACGACGTGGAGCGGGCGAGGCAGCTCGCGGCCGTACGCTGAAGATCAACAAGCAAGGACGAACATGGATTCCTCCGGAAAAGTGGCAATCGTCACGGGCGCGGGCAGCGGCATCGGACGCTCGGTCGCCCTCGCGTTCCTCAAGGACGGCTACCGCGTCGCGCTCGCCGGCAGGCGCAAGGACAAGCTCGACGAGACGGCGAAGGACTCCGGAGCGGGAGAGCGCGCGCTGGTCGTGCAAACCGACGTCACCGACGCAAAATCGGTGAGGGCCTTGTTTGCTGCGACCAAGCAGAAGTTCGGGCGTCTGGACGTGCTCTTCAACAACGCCGGGATCGGCACGCCGGGCAGCATCATGCTGGAAGATCTCGCGCTGGAGCAGTGGCAGGCCGTGGTGAACACCAACCTCACCGGCATGTTCCTGTGCACCCAGGAGGCGTTCAAGATCATGAAGAGCCAGACCCCGCGCGGCGGCCGCATCATCAACAACGGCTCGATCTCGGCGCACGCCCCGCGGCCGAACTCCGCGCCCTACACCTCCACCAAGCATGCGGTCACCGGGCTCACGAAGTCGAGCGCGCTCGACGGCAGGAAGTACGACATCGCCTGCGGCCAGATCGACATCGGCAACGCGCGGACGCCGCTCGCCGCGCGAATGGCCGACGGCGTTCCGCAGGCGAACGGCGAGATCAAGCCGGAGCCGCTGATGGACGTGGACCACGTCGGCGCCGCGGTGCTGCACATGGCGAACCTGCCGCTCGATACGAACGTGCAGTTCATGACCATCATGGCCACCAAGATGCCGTTCATCGGGCGCGGCTGAAACGGGAGGGAACGTGAAAGTCACGACACGGCGCGAATTTCTCGGCGGAATGGCCGCCTTCGGCGCGCTCGGCGCGAGCGGCTGCGCCGGGCTCATGAGCGGGAGCGGGTCGGCCAGGCTGCCCGAGCGGGGCGAAGTCCTCATCCGCAACGCCTACGTGATGACCATGGATTCGAGCGTGGGCGACCTGCCCGACGCGGACGTGCACGTGAGGCAAGGCGCGATCGTCGCGGTCGGCCGCAACATTCAGGCGGGCGGGGCGCAGGTGATAGAAGGCCGCGGGATGATCGTGCTGCCGGGCTTCGTCGAGACGCACTGGCACATGTGGAACACGCTCTTGCGCAGCATGTCGGGCGACAAGCGCGAGCACGGCTACTTCCCGACTGCGGCCGCCCTCGGCAAGATCTATCTCCCCGAGGACATGTACCAGGGCACCCGGCTCTCCGCCGCGGAGGCGCTGAACGGCGGCATCACCTTCGTGCACGACTGGTGCCACAACATCCGCGGGCCCGAATTCGCCGACGCCAACCTGCGCGCGCTCAGGGAAGCCGGCATCCGCGGCCGCTTCTCCTACGGCGCGCCGCAAGCGCACCCGGCGGGCGAGACGATCGACCTCGCCGACCTCGAGCGGAAGCAGATGGACTGGAGGAGTCATTCGAATGAAGGCCTCCTGTCGCTCGGGCTCGCCTGGCGCTGCCGATCTCGATCCACGTGAGCAACGCGCGCGCCCGCGCGGGGCAGATCGCGGCGCTCGCGAAAGAAAACCTGCTCGCCCGCGACGTGCAGTGCATCCACGCGATCTGGGTCACCCCGGAGGAAATCCGCGCCCTCGCTTCAGCCGGCACGCCGGTGAGCTTTTCGCCCTACACGGAACTGCGCATCGGCTTCGGCTTTCCGCAGACGGGCGAATTCCTTGCGGCCGGCGTCATTGTCGGGCTGTCGGTGGACACGACGGCGCTTTCCGGAAACGCCGACATGTTCGCGATCATGAAGGCCATCCAGAACATCGAGAACAGCCGCAGCGAGAACGAATTCAAGCTGCCGGCGCGCCGCGTCCTGGAGCTCGCGACGATCGAGGGCGCGCGCTCGATGGGCGTGGACGACCGCGTGGGGTCGCTCAAGGCCGGCAAGCGCGCCGACCTCATCATGGTGAACACGCGCGAGTTGAACCTGGGTGTCTTCAGCGAGCCGGCGCACATGCTCGTGGAAGCGGCGCAGCCCGCGAACGTGGACACGGTGATGGTGGACGGGCGCATCCTCAAGCGCCGCGGCAGGCTGACCGCGATCGACGTCGAGCAGACCGTGAGCGAAGCCTCGTCGGCCCTCGCCGGAGTGAGGAAGCGCGCGGGCTGGTGGTGAAGGTTCTCCTGAGAGATCCGCAATGAGCTCCACCGACCCGCGCGCAATCACCCTTTCCCCGGGCCTCGTGTCCACTTCGAGCGACGAGGTCGAGCGCGTGCTGAGCGCGCTGATGGCTCGACGCGAGCCGCTCGCGGCGCTCCTCGCAGGCGGCGCCGACTCGCGGTGGAAGCTGCGCTTGGTCGACCCGATGAGACAGTACATCGTCGTCGAGCCGCTCTCGGGTGGGAGTGCGATCCCGGCGCTGCTCGAGCGCCAGCAGGTGACCTTCATCGCCGAGTTCGGCGGGATGCACATCGAGTTCCCCGCCTCCGATCCGGTGCTCGTCACCGAGGAGGGGGCGCGCGCAATCCGCATGCGCTTCCCCAAAGTCACCGTGAGCCGTCAGGGGCGCACGTATCCGCGCGCGCCGGTGCCGCTGGGTCTGCCCCTGCACTGCGCGATTCCCGCCGGCGCCGGAGTGGCGCTGGAAGGACAGATCATGGACATCAGCGAAGGCGGCCTGGGGCTCCTCGTTCGCGGCGCTTACCTCGTCCCGGCGCCGGGCACGCTTATCAAGGGCTGGCAAATCGAGCGCCCGGGGAAACGCAGCCTGAGCGTGGATCTTGAGGTGCGGCATTGCCGGCCCTTGGCGCTCGCCGACGGCGCGGGCGCGCAGCGCTGGGGCTGCCAGTTCGTCAATCCCTCCAGTGAAGTGAAAGAGCTGATGCGGGTGTTTGCGAGCGAGTAGAGCGCGCTACGCGTCGCGGAGGTTTGCACGCGGCCGGCCTTTTGAGACAATCGCGCCTTTTCGTCCGCACTGTCTCGCCGATCCATGACCGAAAAAACGATACGCCGCGAAGACGCGCGCCTCCTCACCGGACAAGGCCGCTACACCGCCGACTGGAATCTTCCCGGACAGCTTCACGCTTTTTTCCTGCGCTCCGACCGCGCGCATGCCGACATCGTTTCGATCGATGCGAAGGCCGCACTGGCGCGGCCGGGCGTGCACGCCGTTCTCTCCGGCGCCGACTACGCGGCTTCCGGATGGAAATCGCTCCCCGGCGGGGTGAGTTATGAAGGCGTGGGAGGCCAGAAGCAGAAAAAACCCTTCTGGCCCGCGCTCGCGCAGAAGAAGGTGCATTACGTCGGCCAGCCCGTGGCCCTCGTGGTCGCAGAAAGCGCGGCGCTCGCCCAGGACGCTGCCGAGGAAATCGCGGTCGAGCATCGCGATCTGCCCGCCGCGATCGGTTTCGAGGGGGCGACGCGCCCGGGCGCGCCGCAGCTGCACGAGGACATTTCCGGCAACCTCGCCTTCGAATACGAGACGGGCGACCCCGACGCGGTGCAGGCGGCGTTCGCCGGGGCGGCGCTGAAAACGCGGCTCACGGTGCGGAGCCAGCGTCTCGTCGGCAATCCGATCGAGCCGCGCGCCTTCCTCGCGAGCTTCGATGCGGGCAGCGGCGTCTTCACCGTTTATTCGCCGAGCCAGGGATTGAACGGCATGCGCGGATTTCTCGCCGCGGCGACCGGCCTCCCCGGAGAGAAGATCCGCGTCATCACCGAGCTGGTGGGCGGCAGCTTCGGCATCCGCAGCTTCTCCTATGCCGAGCACGTCGCGGTGATGCTCGCTGCGCAAAAGCTCGGCCGCCCGGTGAAATGGGTGGCAACGCGCTCTGAGATCTTCCTTTCCGACAACCACGGGCGCGGGCTCACGCTCGCCGGAGAGCTCGCGCTGGCCCGCGACGGCAGGTTCCTCGCGCTGCGCTTCGAAGACGGCGCCGATCTCGGCGCCTTCTCCACGCCTTTCGGCCCGCAGATCGGCTCGCGCAACATCACCATCACCATGGGCGGCGTATACCGGATCCCGGCGATGCACGCGCGCACGCGTTGTGCCTATTCGAACGCCGTTCCGGTCTCGGCCTACCGCGGCGCGGGTCGGCCCGACATCGCCTGCGTGATCGAGCGTCTGGTCGATCGCGCGGCGGCCGAGCACGGATTCGATCCGATCGCGCTGCGGCGGAAGAACTTCATTCCGCCGGAGGCGATGCCCTACAAGACGGCGAACGGCACGACCTACGACTGCGGCGAGTTCGAGAAAGTGATGGACAAGGCATGCGCCGCGGGGGTCGCGCCCAAGGACCAGGCGTACGCGCGCTTCGACGCGTCGGGCATCCTGCACGTGAGCTGCGTGTCGCAGTCCACCGGCCAGGGCCACGAGACCGCGTTCGTGCGGATTCTTTCCGAAGGCCTGGGCCTCATTGACGAAAATGCAGGCGAGCGCATCCGCATCCACGAGGGCAACCTCGACCTGGTTGTCGTGGGCAACGGCACCGGCGGCTCGCGCTCGCTCTACGGCGCGGGCAGCGCGGTCAAGCTCCTGGTCGACAAGCTGATCGAAACGGCGAAGCCGCTCGCCGCGGCGGCACTGGGCTCAGACGCCGTCGAATACAGGGACGGGAAATTCGAGGCCGGGAGCAAGTCGATCAGCTTTTTTGATCTTGCTCAAAAGCTCGCGGGCCAATCGCCCCACCCCATGGACTGTGTCGCCGAAGGCAGCTTCGGCACCACGTTCCCGAACGGCTGCCACATCGCCGAGGTGGAGATCGATCCCGAGACCGGCGTCGTCGACGTGGTCAACTACGCCACCGTGGACGACATCGGCAACGTGGTGGATCACACCAGCGTCGAGGGCCAGGTGCACGGCGGCGTGCTGCAGGGCGTGGGGCAGGTGCTCGGCGAGCACGCGATCTACGACCCCGACACCGGGCAACTGCTCTCGGGCAGCTTCATGGACTACCCCATGCCGCGGGCAGACTGGATGCCCGCCATCCGCTGCGACGAGCACGCCGTGCCCACCAAAGCGAACGCGCTCGGCGCGAAGGGCGTGGGCGAATCGGGAACCTCGGGAGCGCTTGGCGCGACCATGAACGCGATCCTGAATGCCGTGCGGTCCGAGCGCATCACCGATCTCGATATGCCGGTGACGCCGGACCGCCTCTGGCGCGCACTTCGAAAGGCACGCGATAAATCAGCCTAATCGCAGCATGGTCTCTTCATCTAGAGATTGACCTCGCCGTGAATTACGCTCACTACATCTCCGCCAACCCAAACCTCTTCGCCGTCCTTGCGCAAATGAACGCGGCCCGCGCGCTGGAGCGCTGTGCCCTGAGCCGCGATATAGCGGGACTTGGCGAGTCCCGCGCCGAAGAGCCACTGCGCAAGGCTGGCGTTGAGGCTGCCGGTGACCGGATCTTCGTATCCGCCGCCGCCGATGAATGCCCGCACCTCGAAGGCCGCGTCGTGGCCGGCGTCATGCGGACCCACCACGCCGAGCTTGAGCGGATCGAGGGAAACCCAGTCGGGCTTGAGCGAAAGCACCTGACGCGCGGAACGGAGCATTACCGCACACCAGCCCGGGCCATTGTCTACCCACTGGTGCTGAACGATATCCGATGGCGGCAGAGCCAGCGCCTTGGCGATCTTCGCCAGCACATCGGGCTCGAGCGCTCCGGTACGACGCAAAGGCGGGGCCGCGAACTCCAGGCGCGGGCCGTCGCAGCGCACGCGGACGAGGCCCACACCGCACTGCTGGATCGCGAGACCCGGCTTGCGTGGCTTTCCGCCCGCGGCGAGCCAAGCGTGGCATGAGCCGAGCGTCGGATGCCCGGCGAACGGCAGCTCTTGGATGGGCGTGAAGATGCGCACGCAGTAGTCCGCGCCAGGATCAGTCGGGGGCAGGAGAAACGTCGTCTCAGATAAGTTGGTCCAGCGTGCGAGCGCGGCCATCTGCGCTTCGCTCAGTCCCTCGGCGGTATGCACCACTGCGAGCGGATTCCCGCCGAGCGGATCTACCGAGAAGACATTGACCTGCGTGAACGGCTTAGGCATGTGCGGCACCTAACGTCGGCTTCAGGCGCGCGCCGCTTGCGGCGCGCCGATCTGCAATCCGCTGTTCGGT
>VBCJ01000264.1 GCA_005884335.1 Betaproteobacteria bacterium
CTCTTCGCCTACGATGCAACAAACCTGAGCAAGCTGTACAGCAGTCCGGCGAGTGGGGCAGGGGCTGCGGGCAACGCCGTAAAATTCACCGTGCCTACGGTTGCCAACGGCAAGGTCTACGTGGGCACGCAGACCAATCTGAGCGTGTTCGGCCTGCTGCCGAATTGACGATCCCGGCGGGATCCGTCGTCCTCAGTGCGGGCGGCGCCCAGCGGAGGCTTCGCGCCGCGCTTTGGCATGCGCTGTCGCGCGCGATGAGCGCTTCACGCGGCGCAGGTAGCTCACCACGGGGAGTGGGCGATCGCTGGCGCTTCCGGAGACTTCCACCCCGTGTATGAAGCGGCCGAACAGATAGGCCACGCCCAGCCCGACCAAAGACCACGCGACCAGCACCGTCACCAATGTGATCCAGCTCATGACCCCACCCCTTTTTGACTAGGATGCTAAGGTAGCGGTTTAACAATATCACGAAGTTGCGGTGTAGCAAAGAAAAGCATGGTGGGGCAAAGGCAGGAAGGCACCGATCTGTCTCCTGCAGGCGACAATCCCGTCCGGGAAGCGCCTTGCAGCGATCAAGCCATGTCAGGTAAGGCACGACAAGAATCATCGGGTTAACCCCATGGCACGCTGTTGACGCAGGCAGCGAAGGCCCCGGAACAAAAAAAGGCCTGGGGATTCTCCAGGCCTGATCCCGGCACCAGTTCAGTAGTACATCTCCGGCATCGGCTCGATTTCTTTGGCCTGATTGACGAACTGGTCCGGGAAATAGCCGGTGGGGCCGGCGTAAGTCACGGTGCTGTTCATCGAAACGCCGGAGGTCGCTGCCGCCGGGGCCAGCACGGCGGCCAGCGCTGCCACCAGGACGGCGCAGATCGCGATCGCGGTAACGGCGAAAAACGCGGACTCGCCGGAGAGATTTTTGCGGTTGATCATCGTGGTCTCCTTGTCTTGTTTCCGGGCCGGCGAAAATCGCCTGTCCGATGGAGACCACTTTAGGCTTCCGGTCGTCCGTCCTCGCCGTCGCCTGGCACAGGGGTTTTGTGCCGGATGCACATGTCGGCGGCCAGCGCCGGTGCGCGGGGCGCCGCCCGCCCTCACCAGTGCGGCGGGAGTTTCTTGTGAACCGTAATCTGCTTGGCGTCGACCGAGATGTAGCCCCCTGCGGTGAGGTCCTTGACGATGCGGTTCACCATCTCGCGCGAGCCGCCGATTCGCGCGGCGATATCGTGCTGGGTCAGGCGTTCGGGCACGACGCGCGCGCCCTTTTGCTCGATCGCGTTCTCGTCGATGAACTTGGCGAACCGGCCGTAGACGTCCTTCAGGGTCAGGTCGAGCACCTTCTGGGTGAGGCTGCGCACCTTGCCGATCAGCATGCGGATCAGGTGGCGCGCGAACGCCGGGTTGCGATCGATCAATCCCTCGATGTCGCCGCGCGGGATCACGAAAAAGCGGCACGGCTCCAGAGTCATGATCGAAGCGGAACGCGGGCCCCCGTCGAGCACCAGCTCGCCGAAGTAGTCGCCGACGCCGACCGTGCTGAGCACCACCTCCCTGCCGTCCTCCTCGCTCACGAACGCCTTGACGCGTCCGGAGAGCAGGATGTAAAGCGAGTCGGTCTCGTCGCCTTCGCTGACGACCACCGCGTTCTTGGAAAATGAGCGCACCGCGCCGTGGGGCGCGAGCGCGCGCAGCGCGCCCTCGTCGAGATTGGCGAACGGACCGGCTTCCTGCGACATGGCGTCCCCCCCGGTTGGCACAGCGCGAATTGAAATTTTGGCACGGCCAAAGCCGATTGTCGCGTACCGTCGAAGCAGCCCGCCCGGCTGGCCCTCGCCCCGTTCCGGAGACGTATTCGCGCGAGTACCATTGCATATGCCGTTTTTCGAAGTTTTGGACAGGCACTCCCGGGAGGTCCAATGAACAAACATCTCGCCATTGGCGCGTTATCGGCCTGCGCGTTCGCGGCGCTGTTCGCAACCGGACGGATCGAGCCGCCGCCTGTTCATGCAGCAACCGACGAGCAGAAGAAGCTCGCTTGGGCCGCGGTCGAGCGCAACGCCGAGGCCATCGCCGCGCTTTCCGACAACATCTATTACTTCGCCGAACTCGGCATGCAGGAACACGAGAGCGCGAAGCTCCTCACCGAGACGCTCCAATCGATCGGCTTTCGAGTTCGCACCGGCGACGCCGGCTTCCCGACCAACGTCTGGGCGGAATGGGGATCGGGATCGCCGCGCATCGCAATCGTCACCGAGGTCGATGCTCTGCCCGAGGGTTCGCAGACGCCTGGCAGCATCGAGCGAAAGCCCCTCATCGCCGGCGCGCCCGGGCACATGGAAGGCCACAACGCCCACGCCGGCGTGACCGTCGGCGCGGCCTATGCGCTCAAGCAGGTCATGGAGCGCTACAAGCTTCCGGGCACCGTTGCGATCTCCTACGGCCCGGCCGAGGAGCAACTGGTCAGTCGCCCCTTCCTCGTGCGCGCGGGGCTGTTCAAGGATATCGATGCGGCGCTGCTGATCCACATCGGTTCGACATTCGGCACCGGCATAGGCCTGATGAATTACGGAGCGATCAGCGCGGAATTCACCTTCCGCGGCAAGACCGCGCACGGCGCGCAGAATCCCTGGGACGGCCGCGACGCAGTCGATGCGGTCGTGCTGATGGACGCCGGCGTGAACGCCCTGCGCGAGCACCTGCGCCCCACCGCCCGCGCCCATCGCACCATCACCCACGGCGGGATCCAGCCCAATATCATCGCCGACCTGGGCAAGATCTGGTGGTACGTGCGCGACGACACCGGACCCAAGACCATCGAGAACTTCAACAGGGTGGTAAAAGTGGCCGAAGGTGCCGCGATCATGACCTCCACCACGCTGAGCCACGAGGTGGTCGCCTCGGCCTGGCCGCAGCTGAGCAATCGCTCGATCGCCGAGGTGATACAGAAGAACATCGACAGTGTCGGAACACCGGTGTGGTCCAGCGAGGAGAACGACTTTGCCAGGCGCTTCCAGAAATCCGTCGGTGTGCCCGAGGTCGGCCTGGCGACGCGCGCGATTCCCCTGGGCGGACGCCCGCAGTCCTTCGCCTCGAACGACAACGGCGACGTGACCTGGGTCGTTCCCTCCGGCAACTTCCAGTTCCCGGCAAGCGTGCCCGGAGTCCAGTACCACAACTGGGTGGCGGCAGTGACGCCGACCCTGTCGATCTCCCACAAGGGACAGGTCGCGGGCGCCAAGGTCCTTGCCGCGACCGTGCTGGACCTGCTCACCGATCCGGACCTCCTCAAACGCGCGAAAGCGCAGTTCGCGCTGGACACGAAGGAGACAAAATACTTTCCCATGCTGCCGGCGAGCGCCAAGCCGCCGCTCGAGCTGAACCGGGAAATGATGGAGAAGTACCGCCCGGAGATGAGGAAGTCTTACCTGAACACGAAGCCGGCATTCAGGTAGCAAGCTCTCGCCGAGGCATGACGTGTCGTACAACATCGCGAGGTCCACGCTCCTGTTCTCGGCGCTTATTTTCTGCGCCGAAGCCGGCCCGGCCCTCGCGCAGGCGCCTGCGCGCCGGGTCGACGCGGCCGGAGGCGAACGCGAGGTCGTGTGGTACACCGCGATGAACACCCCCGACGCGGCGCCGCTCAGAAAGCGCTTCCGGGAGAAATATCCCGACTTGAATCTCACGATCCTGCGCCAGCCGGGGGAGAAGATCCGCACGCGCATACTCACCGAAATGCGCGCCGGAAAATTTCTCTGGGACGTGGTTTCATTCAACCACCTGGACATGGATGCGCTCGCGCAAGAAGGGCTGCTCGCCGCCTACGCGTCCCCGGAGACGCGCAGCGGATTTCCCGGGGGCGCGGTCGACCCGGAGGGCCGCTGGGCGGCGATTTACGTGCGCCAATACGTCATCGGCTACAACACCGGCTCGGTGCCGCGGCGCGAGGCACCCAGGAGCTGGGAGGATTTGTTGCAGCCGAGATGGAAAGAGAAGTTCGCCATGGACGAAAGCGACGTCGAATGGTACGCAGCCATGCTCGACTATCTCGGCAGGGAAAAGGGCTCCGCCTTCATGCGCTCGCTCGCGCGGCAGAATCCGCAGTTCCGCCGCGGCCACAGCTTGCTCGCCAAGCTCCTGATCGCGGGCGAATTTCCCCTGGCGCTGGTGCACGCCGCCGAGATGGACGAGGCGAGGCGAGCCGGGGCGCCCGTCGACTGGGTGAAGACCCTCGATCCGGTCATTACCTCGCCGAGCCAGGTCGCGGTATCGGCCAGGGCGCCGCATCCGAACGCCGGGCGCCTGCTCGTGGATCTGCTGCTTTCGGCGGAGGGCCAGGCGCTCATCAGCGATCGCGGACGCGTGCCCGCGCGCAACGACCTCGCTCGGGGCCCCGCCTCGGTTCCGCTGAAGCTGCACTACGTGAACCCGCAGCTCGCGCGCGAAGCCGATCGGCACGAAAAGGAATTCCGGGAAATATTTCTGCGAGGGCATTGATCCATGTCCGCAAAAATCAGGCACATCGCCATCGTCAGCGACCAGTACGCGCTCGAGGGCAGGTTTTACGAGGCGGTGTTCGGCATGAGGACGGCGGCCGACAAGCGCCCGGAGCGCGCGGTGACCGTCAGCGACGGGTATGTGGGCCTCAACATCAATCCGCGCAAGGCGGGCCGCGCGGGGGGGCTCGATCACTTCGGCGTGGAAGTGGAAAACGCGGAACGGGTCTGCGCGCGGCTGCGGGAGCGCTACCCGGCCATCAAAGTCCTGAAGCGCCCCGGCACGCGTCCCTTTGCCGGCATCAGCACCCACGATCCCGCTGGCAACCTCTTCGACCTGTCGCAGGAGAACATGGAGAACCGCACCTCGGTCTACGTCGAGCCGCCGCGCGAGCAAGCGCGCTGGATCAGCCATCTGGCGCTTCGCACCTTGCACGCCGACGAGGTCGCGGAGTTCTACGCGGACCTGTTCGGCTTCGAGCGGCTAGCCCGAGGCGCCGGCGACACTAGCCATTATCTGAGCGACGGCCGGATCACCTTGATCCTCACGCCCTGGAGCATCCTCGACTACGAGGGCGGCGGAATCGCGAGGCCCGGTCCGGATCACATCGGCTTCAGGGTGGAGAACCTGCAGGCGGTGAAGGAGCGCCTGCAAGCGGTGGGCGAGGACAATCCGCATTTGCGCCCCTTCCCCGTGGGCGCGGGACCGGAGGGCCAAGCGCGGCTCGCGCTGTTCGAGCGCTGCCCCTACGGCGCTCATCACTTCGCCGACCCCGACGGCGTGCTGCTCGACATTGCGGAGAAGTAGTCGAACGACGGTGAAAGAGAATTTCATCGAGGTGGAAGGCTTGCGCATCCGCACTCTCGAGGAAGGAAGCGGGCCGGCGGTCCTGTTGCTGCACGGGGCGTCGCTCGGCTCCTCGGCCGACGTCTGGACGGGCAATCTCTCCGACCTGGCGGCGCGCGGCTTGCGCGTGATCGCCTGCGATCAGCCCGGCTTCGGCCTGAGCGACAACCCGGAGGACCTTTCCGTCGCCTATCGCACGCGCTTCGTCCTCGCGTTCATGGATGCCTTGCGGCTGCAGAAAGCGCGCCTCATAGGCCATTCGCAGTCCGGGCGCATCGCCGTGAGCCTCGCCCTCGAGCACGGCGAGCGCGTGCCCGGGGTCGTCGTGCTCGGCACCGGTAGCCTGCTGCCGCCCCTGCCCGGCCGGGGAAAGCCGGATGCCGCGGAAGGCGAAGAAGGCGGGTCCGCGGAACCGACGCTCGAAGAGACGCGCAGGCTCCTCGAAGAGAACCTCTTCGACAGGAGCTTGATCACGCCGGCCGCCCTGCAGACGCGCCACAGCATGAGTACGGGAAAGAATTTCCAGGCGTTCCTTGAGCGTTCTCGCGCGCGCGGCGGCGGCGCGAAGGAATCGAAGCGAGAATCGAAGCCGCTCTGGCAGCGGCTCGGCGAGGTGCGGTCGCCGCTTCGGCTGATCTATGGAAGAGAGGACCGCGGCCATGCCGCGGAGCGCGCCGCGCTCGCAATGGAGCTGCACCCCGGGCTCGATCTGCACCTGATCGACCGCTGCAAGCATCTGATCCAATGGGACGCCGCGCAAGAATTCGCCGCGCTGAGCGGATCATTTCTGGCCGAGAAGACGTGACGGAGCCGGATAGTCGACATCGATCCGCGTTTCGCGCGCTCGCGCGCGAGCATACAATAGCGCGCTCAAAGGAGGCGATCATGAAGAAAATACTGGCGGCATTGCTGTGTTCCTGTTCCTGGTGCGGGTTCGGATTCGCCCAGACGGCCGAGGAGCTGCTCCACGACGGGAGGAACAGCGAAAACGTCACTCGCAGCCGACGATCTACAACGGCGTCATGTACGTGGTCAACGGCAACTGGACCTTTGCCATCGACGTCGCGACGGGCAGGCAGATCTGGCGCACGCCCGTCCAGTACGAACGAGGCGCGCTGCGCGTCGCGACCAGCGGAGCGCTCATGAGAGGCCCGGCGACGATCTACCAAGGCAAGCTCTTTCGCCAGACGGTCGACGCGCACGTGCTCGCGCTCGACATGAAGACCGGCAAGGAGATCTGGAAGCAGAAGTATGCCGATTGGAAAGAAGGCTACAAGGGCGTCATTGCGCCGATCATCGCGAACGGGGTGCTGGTCTCCGGGATGGCGGGCGGGGACAGCACCACGCGCGGCTTCGTCGACGGCTACGATCCGGATACCGGGAAGCAATTGTGGCGCAGGTACACGATTCCCGCGCCCGGCGAACCGGGTTCCGAGACCTGGCCGCACCAGACCAAGCCGGACGCGTGGAAGTACGGCGGCGGGGCGACCTGGCAATACGCTTCGTATGATCCGCAGCTCGACCTGCTGTATATCGGCACCGGGAATGCCGAGCCGTACAACCCCACCTTTCGCGACGGCGCCGATTGTTTGTATACCGCCAGTACTCTCGCGCTCCGGCCCAAGACCGGCGAAATGGTCTGGTATTACCAGTCCGTGCCGAACGACAGCTTTGACTTCGACGCGACCGCCGAAAGCCTGCTCGCCGAACTCCGCGTCGACGGCCAGATGCGCAAGGTGCTCATCAACGCCCATAAGAACGGCTTCCTCTACGTGCTCGATCGCACCAACGGCAAGCCGATCGCAGCGAACCCGTACGTCAAAGTCAACTGGGCCACGCACGTCGATCTCAAGACCGGCCGCCCGGTTCTCACCGACCTCCTCGATCGCGCGATGAAAGGCGAGACAGTCAACGTATTCCCGTCGCGCGGCACCAACGCCACGCTGATTTCCTTCAATCCGAAGACGGGGCTCGTCTACCTCAACTCGTGGAATTTTCCGCGGCTCATGAAGTATGTGGATTTCAAGTTCGTGCTCGGCACGGGTTCCACTGGCATCGAGTCCACCATGACCACGCCCAAGGGCGAACCGGCCGGCTATCACATGGCGATGGAACCGCTGACCGGCAAAGTAGCGTGGCAGGTTCCGTTGATGGATTTTGCGAGCTCGGCGGGCATGCTCGCGACCGATGGCGGGCTGCTGTTCACCGGCCTTTTGACCGGCGAGGTCGTTGCGCTCGATCAGGACAACGGCAAGACGCTGTGGCAGTTCAAGACCGGCTCATCGGTCAACGCGCCGCCCATCACCTATACGCACAAGGGCCGGCAATACTTGACCGTCCTGTCCGGGCGAGGCGGCAGCATCGCCAACCGCGTCGTGACGGACAGCGTGCCCACCGGCGGCTCGGTGTGGACGTTCGCGTTGATGCCCGAGTGAGGGTGAGACGGGCCAGCGTCCTCGGCCTCGCGCTTGCGTGCGCGGGCGCCGCGGCGCAAGACTCCGGCAAGCCGTTCGCCGCCGAGCAGATCGGGAAAGGCTCGGCGCTCTACGAAACCCACTGCCAGACCTGTCACGGGCCGCGCCTCGCCAACCCGGAGTGGGCAAAGGATCTGCGTAAATTTCCGCGGGAGGACCAGGCGCGCTTTGTCGATACCGTGACCTACGGCGTGAGAAACATGCCGCCCTGGGGGGATGTGCTGAGGCCCGACGACATCGACGCGCTGTGGGCGTATGTCGTTGCGGGGGAAAAGAAGAAGTAATCGATGGGCGCTCTCAGTTCTTGCCACCCGCGGCCACATACGCCCACAGAGCGTCGATTTCATCCGGCTTGAGCAGGTCGCCCCACGGCGGCATGGAGTTCTTGCCCTTCGATACCGAGGTGAGGAAGCGCTCGCGCTGATCGCGCGGGAACTTGCGCAGATCAGGGGCGCCTTCCGGATCGGCCATGCGCGGACCGTGGCACGGGGCGCAGTGCCGCGCATACGTTTCCGAACCGCTCTTGACCTGCTCGGACCTGAGCGCGTCCTGCGCCGATGCGGGGTACGCAAAGGCGAGCAGCGAAGCGGCCACGGTTGTTTTTACGCGATTCAATCGGGCATCAGGGCAAACGTCCACACCGATCCACCCGGCTGCACCTTGCCCGCAGTCTCCCTCTTTGCCGAAGTCCCGCCGCCGAGGCCCGACAGCACGGTGACGTACTGGCGGCCATTGTGGGTGTAAGTGATCGGCTGGGCATTGATTCCGGAGCCGGTCTGGAACTGCCACACGATCCTGCCCGTATCCTCGTCGATCGCGATGAATTCGCCGGTCAGCTTGCCGGAGAACACCAGTCCGCCTCCAGTGGCGAGCATCCCGGACCACATCGGAAATTCCGTCAGCGGCATTCTCCACTTGGGTTTCGCCGTCAACGGATTCAGCGCGGCGTAATAGCCCCACGCCGCGCCCGGTGTCCGGGGAGCCGTGGTGTTTTCCACGCCTTGATAGCGCTCGCCCGGCTTGTATGCGGGCATCTCTTTGTTGATCTGGTAAATGGCGGTCTCTTCCTTCATCGGAAAGTACAAGAGCCCCGTGTTGGGATTGAACGCCATGGGGAACCAGTTTTTGCCGCCGGTCCACCTCGGCTTGAGCTCCACCTTCTCGCCCGCCCGCAGGCGCCTCGCCACTTCCGTTTCCACCGGGCGCCCGGTCGCCATGTCGATACGCTCGGCCCAGTTCACCGTCACGTAGGGGTTGCCGGCGAGCAACTCGCCGTTGGTGCGGTCGAGCACGTAGAGAAAGCCGTTGCGGTCGGCATGCATCAACACCTTGCGCTTGACGCCGTTGACCACGATATCGGCGAGCACGTTTTCGTTGTTGCCGTCGTAATCGTAGGTCTCGGCGGGCGTCCATTGGTAATGCCAGACGATCTGGCCGGTCTTGGGCCTCAACGCGAGCACCGAGGCCACCCACAGATTGTCACCCGGCCGCCAGTTGGCATCCCACGGCCCGCCGTTGCTCGTGCCCCAGTAAGCGAGGTCGAGGTCCGGATCGTAGGAGCCCGTTATCCAGGTGGAGCCGCCTCCGCGCAGGTAGGCATTGCCGGCGGGCCAGGTCTCGTGACCTTTTTCACCGGGACCTGCGGTGGTGTGTCGGCGCCACAGCTGGCTGCCCGTCGCGGGATGGTATCCCGCCACGAAACCCCGAACGCCGTATTCGCCGCCGGTCATGCCCGTGATCAGCACGCCATTCACCACCGTGGGCGCCGAGGTGATCGAATAGCCTTCCTTCCATTCGGCGACCTTGGTCTTCCAGACTTCCTTGCCGGTTTTCGCATCGAGCGCCTTCAAGTGCGCGTCGATCGAGGCGACGAATACCTTGCCGTCGTAGAGCGCAACCCCTCTGTTGGAGAGCCCGCAGCACACCACGCGCGCGGCCGCCGGGTCCCACTCGATCGGCGTTGCCCAGATCTGCCTGCCGGTGGCGATGTCGATCGCCACCGTCTGCCTGACGTTGCTCACGTACATCACGCCGTTGTAGACGAGCGGCTGCCCCTGCTCGCCGACCTCGTTCGCGAGTGACAGCGCCCACACCGGGACGAGGCGCTTGACGGTGTTCTTGTTGATCTGCTTCAAGGGACTGTAGCGCTGCTGGTGATAGCCCATGCCGTAGGTCAGGACGTTGTCGGTGTTGCTGCCGTTGCCGTCGCGCAACAGCTCCTCCTGCGATTGCGCGTGGGCGAGCGCGCCGAACGCGGCAAACAAGACCATTCCTGCTAATAGTTTCCCCATAAGCCCTCCTTGACTGAACGCACCACCAATTGGAATGCGAGCGCTGTTCGATCAGGATGCTAGGCAGGATTCCCCGGACGCGTCAAGCGAGCGCCGACGCGTCAACGTCCGAAGTACTCCTCAACGGTATCCTGCGCGGTCTGTTGCAGGAAACGCGCAGTGACGGGGTCGATTCCAGCGGCGTAGGTATTGCCCACCGGCGATTTCTTGAAAACCGCCGCATACGCGGTACACGCCGCCAAATAAGTCCCGATAAGGCTCGGGTGCCGTTTATCGGGCTGATAGAATTCCAGATTCGGGCGCCTCGCGATCGCCTTCGTAAAGGCGAGCCCCGCCGGAATGACCAGTGCGTCGTTGTCGTTGCCGGCGACGGTGTACTGCTCCGCCAGCTGCGCCGACATGTCGGGCCTGTCCTTGTACGCCCAGGTCATGAAAAAAATCGGGCGCGCGCCATGGGCCGTCACGACCTCGCTTTGTTTCCTGGCGTACCGGTGGAACACCGGCTTCAACTGCGGATGGATGGGGCACTGGCTGCAGTCGGCGATGATCACCGCATCGAACTGCCGCCCGGGTTTGTTGAAGACGATCTCGTTGTCCCCGACGAATGAATACTTCCCGATCCCGTCCGGCCTGAAGTAGGACTCCATGTCGTGCCAGTCGATGCCGGACCCGCTGATCGTCACGGACGTGGCGCGGAGCGCGATCTTCGGGTCCGCGGCGCGCACGAGGTTGGACACGTGGTTGTGCATGCTGTTGTTGTAGTAGAAGAAGCTGTTGCCGACCCAGAGGATGCCGGTCGGAGCGGCGCCGATGTCGGTCCGCTTCGGCCTGGTTTGGGCTGACGCTGTGGCCGACACGCACGCCGCCAATACCAAGAAGAGAAATTGCCGGTGCACCGGTTTTGAATTCGACATTGAACCTCCGTGGGCGCTCGAAGCGAGCCGGAAAGTATAAGGTCAACGAAAAAAAAGAGCCTGGACCTTCTCCAGGCTCAAATCCCGATGCCGGCGGCACCGCTGGCACCGGCCCGGGCCCAGCATGTTCTGACGCTCAGTAGTACATCTCCGGCATCGGCTCGACTTCCTTGGCCTGATTGACGTACTGGTCGGGGAAATAGCCGGCGGGGGGAGTCGCTGCGGCGGGCGCCGCGCTCACGGTCGAACGGCCGGAGGTCGCTTCCGCCGGAATCAGCAGAATTGCTGCTCCCGTGGCGCAGATCGCGAGCGCGGCGATGGCGGCGAGCTTGAGGCGGTTGAAAGGCCCGGACTCGCCGGCGGTATCTTTGCGGTTGTCCATCGTGGTCTCCGTAGCTTGCGGGCTTGCGGAAATCGCCCGCCCGATGGAGACCACTCTAAAAGTTTTGATCGTCCGCAATCGCCGTACCCGGGCACAGCGGTCTTGTGTCAAATGCACATTTCGGCGGGCGGGGCCGCAGGAGCCGGTGCACGGCCTTACTCAGCCCTTACTCAGCCGTTTCCCCGGCGCGGTCGCTTGGGCCGGCAAAAATCCTGACCTGGTTGCGTCCCGCTCTCTTGGCCTCGTAGAGGGCATGGTCGGCGGCGCGCACAAGGCCCTCCGCGTCCGTCGCATGGGCGGGGCACAGCGCGACCCCGAGCGAAGCGGTCACGCCAAGAAGCCGATCCGGCTCGCGCCTGATGGCGGAGCAGATTTCCGCGCTCCTGCGGCGTGCGCTCTCGAGCGTCGTCTTGGGGAACACCACCGCGAACTCCTCGCCGCCGTATCGGCAGGCGATGTCGCTGCCGCGAACGTGGCGTTTCAGAATCGCGCCCACTTGCACGAGCACCTGGTCGCCTGCCTGATGGCCGGCGCTGTCGTTGATCCGCTTGAAACGATCGAGGTCCATCATGATCAGCGCAAGCGGTGCGCGCTCGCGCTTTGCGCGGATCAGCTCCCGCTCCAGATAGTCCTGCAGGAATCGGCGGTTGTAGAGGGAAGTCAGCGGGTCGCGGATCGTCTGCTCGCGCAATTCCCGCAGGAGGCGCTGCGCCGCTTCGACCGCGCGCCCGTGATCCGCGATGACCGCGTTCAGCACCAGCCCCGTCGTCACCACGGTGCACATGAACGCGAGCAGCAGCAACAGCGACTCGTTCAGCGATCCTTGCGCGAACGGTCCGCTGCCCTCGAGCGTAAACCACACGGCCATTGCGCACACCAACGCGTTCACGGTCGCGACTTCGCGCTGCCGGAAGCGGAAGGCGGCCCATATGATGAACGGCAGGATCGCGAAAGTGAGCGGGAGCGAAGGGATGTAGGAGGCAATGCCCGGACCGAATATCGCGTACATCACTCCAGACAGGAGACCGACGAGAAGGGATCCTTCGGCGATTTTCCACGGTGTCCAGGTGGCACGGGTCCGAACGGCCCAGGCCAGGATCAGGGGAGCGACGACGATGATTCCGACGGTGTCGCCCAGCCACCATGTCCACCAGTTCCACAACAGCTCGGGCGAACTCAGAGAGTGCACGAAGGCGAGCGGTCCTGCCGCGACGGTGGCCGCGATCGTCGCGCTGGCCGCCGCGATGGCGACGAATTTGACCACGTCCTCTCCACGCCGGAACGCTCCGGGCAAGCCGATGAACGCGCGCACGAGCGCCGCACCGGCAAGCGCTTCCAGGGTATTGCCCGCGGCCATGAGCGTCGCGGCCACGAGCGAAGACTGGACGGTGCCGTTGACGAGCGAAGCGCCCAGCCAGATCCCCGGCCAGATGCGGTTACCCAGCAGCAGGACCGACGCGAGGGCGATCCCCGAGGGCGGCCACACCGCGGTGGCGTAGCCCGGCGGTATCGCCACCAGCAAAGCGAGCTTGGCCGCGGAAAAATACGCGGCGGCGAGCAGAACGACCCTCGCCAGATAGGGGACCGGGCGGTCGAGGGCGAGGGCTCGCGCGCTGCGCGCCGCGAAATCCACGGTCCATCTTCGCGCTTGCTCGAAGGGCAGAAGGTGACGGCTCATCCGAAACGGGACCGGCGAGTGCCCACGAGATATCCGGGACGGAGTCGGAAATTGTGGGCCATGTAAGGGCCGTGAGGGGCGCCGTAGGCGGAAAATCGTGAACTATGACGCAGTCATAGTTTGCGCATCCGGGTGAGAAGCGAGAGCGGCCCGATGCTGGATGCCGTCGCGGCGTAGAGCTGACGCATCGCCTGGGACGAGGGCCTTGTTCCGGCGCGGGGATCGCCGGCGGCGATTACTCCGAGGGCTTGCCGAGCAGCTTCTCGCGCGTCCGGCGACTGGTGAGCAGCGCGAGGTAATTCTTGACCTTCGCGCGGGACTTCAGCCGCGCGAATTCACTTTCATAGACGATCCTCACGTTCTCGACAGGCTGACGGATTTCCTCGGCGAGCGCATTGACCACGGACTGGTGGAACGCTTCTTCGTCGCGATTCTCGTAAGGTGTCTGCATTGTGCTCCCAACGCGACCCACCCCGCCATGACGCCGCGGGCGTGTCGTTCATTTTTGTCAGAGGTGTTTCTTGCGGAGATATCCGGTCAACTGCCGCGAGAAGTGTACCGCGCCCTGCGAGCGCTTGTCGCCTGTTCGATTTTCATCATTCGATGATGAAGCGTGAGGACATCCCAGCAAGGGATTGACCGCGCAAACATTCGCCGGGATCGGATCCCGATTATTACAAAGACTTCAACTGCGGCGGCAGCAACAGGATCGCTCACCGGCCTATACTTCGAGATCGCGGCGATTCTCTCAGGAAAGCCATGAAGAAGATTCTGTCGGCAGCGGCCTTGGGCGCGGCCTTCGCGGCGGCGCCGGTCTCAGCGCAGGTGTCGCACGTGTACATCGGAGCCGGGGTGGGAATGGCGAACACCGACTCCAGTGAGTTTTCCTGGAAAATCCTCGGGGGCTACCAGCACGACCGGCATTGGGGAATCGAAGCGGCGTACACCGATCTCGGCAACTACCGGGGTTCGAGCGCCGACTCGCTGTCCCTCGCTTTCACCGGCACGCTGCCCCTGGACAGGCGTTGGGCGCTGATCGCCAAAGCGGGCGTCGCCTCGAACCGCACGCGGGTCGCGGGCTCTTCCGATCACGCCGATGCGCTGGTGGGGATCGGCGTCGCCTACGTCGTCAGCAGGCGCTTCGGCCTGCGTCTCGAGTACGAGCAGTACGGCAGGGTCGCAGGTCCGGGCAGCGGCTTCAACGACAGGGCGGACAATCTGGCGTTGATCGGAAAGATTTCGTTCTGAGCGATCGGCGCCGCGTCACCGCGCCTCCATTGCGCGGATGAAATCGGCCAGCCGCTTGCCCGCCTCGTCCGGGTAGCGGCGCTCGAGCGTCTCGAGGCCCGCGATCCGGTCGACCCGGAAATTGCGGAAGTCTGTTCGCCGCTCGCACCACGCGCCGATCGTCCAGGTGCGGCCCCAGTAGTAGAGCGCGAGCGGCCAGACGTCGCGCTCGCTCGGCTTTCCGCCGGAGTCGCGGTAATCGAGGCGCAGCACGCGGCGCGAGCCGATCGCCTCGCGCACCGATTCCAGCTGCCGCATGGCCCGGCCGTCAACGTGGAACCCCGGCGCGTAGAGGCGCGTCTTCTCCACCGCGATGCGCCGGTCGGCGGGGAGCGCCGCGACGATCTTCTCGATCGCGGTGCGCGCAGAGTCGGCGAGCACCGGCCCGCCCCACGCCTCCACCATGCGCGCGCCCACCGCGAGCGCCTCGATCTCGTTCAGCGTGAACATGAGCGGCGGAACGTCGAAGCCCGCGCGCAGCCGATAGCCGACGCCCGCCTCGCCCTCGACCGGCACGCCGGAGAGCGACAGGTCGCGCACATCGCGATAGACCGTGCGCAGCGACACGCCGAGCCGGCCCGCCAGAAACGCGGCCGTCGTGAGACGGCGGCCGCGCAGGAACTGGACGATCTGGAAGAGGCGATCGGCGCGCCGCATGGCCTCGCTAGCTCATCGCGTGCAGCCCGATGCGGTTGCCTTCGCAGTCCGAAACGTGGGCGATGTAGCCTTGGTTGCCGGGCAGCGCCACCTTCGCCATCAGCACCTTCGCGCCCGCGGCGGTCGCGCGCTTGAGCGCCGCGTCGATGCCGGGCTCGGCCGCGAGATAGGTCACCGTCCCCTTCCCCGAGGGCTCGTAGCCTTCGCCCTTCATCAGGCAGCCGCCGATTCCGTCCGCGGCGTGCGGGAACAGCGCGAGCTCGTACGGGCCGAAGCTCTCGGGCTTGAGTTTGCCGTCGAGCAGCTTCTCGTAGAAGGCCGTCGCGCGCTTTAGATCCGATACCGCGATTTCGCTCCAGACCACTGCGTTCTTCATTTCAAATCTCCTTCTAGGTGAAGTGCGGGATTCGCACGCCTGAAAGGATGCGGCCACCCTGCTGACAGCGTTGTGTCAGCAGCCATCCGCTATTCGAGCCTCGCCGCCGGGTCGCTGTATACGAAGAGCCCTCCCACCATGGTCGCGACGGGCTTCAGGCTCTCGATCTGCTTCTCCGGGATGGTGAGGATGTCGGCCGGGAGTATAACCAAGTCGGCGAGCTTGCCGCGCTCGATCGACCCCTTCAGGTTCTCCTCGAAGGTAAGCTTGGCGTTGTTGATGGTGAAGACACGCAGCGCCTCTTCCCGGGTGATGCGCTGGTCGGCGCCGTAGACGCCGTCCGATATCGTCTCGCGCGAGATGAAGTGGTACATCGCCCAGAACGGGTTGTAGGGAATCACCGGCGAATCGGTGCCGCCCGCGACGAGAATGCCCTGGTCGAGGAAGCTCCGCACCGGCGTCACCTGCTCGGCGCGTTCGCGGCCCCAGTACCTGACGAGGCTCGGTCCGGCGCGATACAGGTGGTCCTGCGCCGAGATCGCCAAGTCGAGCGCCTTCACGCGCGGATAGTGGTCGGGCCGGCCGATGAAGAAGTGCTCGACCGACCAGCGCCTGCCGCGTATCGAGCGGTCGCGGTCGGCAGCGGTGTAAGCGTCGAGCACCTGGTCGATCGCGGCGTCGCCCACCGCGTGCGTGGCGACGCGCCAGCCGAGGCGATTCAGCTCGCGCACTGCGCCGACGTAATCGGCAAGCGGCACGACCTGGATTCCCTTGAACTTCCCGCCCTTGCCGAAAGGCTCCTCATAGGCTGTGCGCATGTGCCCGCCTTCGAACCCGCCGTCGACCAGCGTCTTCATCCCGCCGATGCGCAGCCATTCGTCGCCCTCGTCGGGCCTGACGTTCCACGAGGCGATCGTCTCGCGCATCTTCTCGACGCTCGAATAATCGAAAATGCGCATGAGGTAGTTGACACGGATCGTCAGTTTCCCCTGCGCCTTCAGCTGCTGGAACATGCGGTAGGGCTCGATCGCGCTCCCGCCGAACTGGAACTGCCCGGGAATGCGGATGCCGGTGAGCCCGGCCGCGTTCAAGAGCTTCATCTGCGCGAGGATCTCCTCCGCGGCGAGCTTCGCCGGCGGAGGCAGCTTCACCAGGCCGCGCGCGGTATCCACCAGCTCCCCGTTCAATTCTCCGTCCGCGTCGTGGCCGATCTCCCCGCCCGGCGGCACCGGCGTAGCGCGCGTGATGCTCCAGCGCCTCATCGCGGCCGAGTTGACGATGAACTCGTGCCCGCCGCGCACCAGCACCACGGGATTGTCCGGCGCGACGCGGTCGAGGTCCCTGCGGTGCGGCAGGCGTTTCTCGCGCAGCTGCGCCTCGTGCCAGTCGGAATTGGACACCACCAGGTCGCCGGGCTTGCTCAGCCCGACCCGCGCCTCGACCGCGGCGAGGAGCTCCGCCATGCTGCGGACTTCGGAGAGATTCACGCCCGGTCCGCCGCCCGCGTTGTGCAGGTGCCCGTCCATGAGCCCCGGAATCACGGTCCGCCCGCGCAAGTCGATCACCCGCGTCGCCGGCCCGGCCAGACCGCGCACTGCGGCGTTGGTTCCGACTGCGACGAAACGCTCGCCGCGGGTCGCCAGCGCTTGCGCGATCGAGAACGCCGGATCGACGGTGACAACTTTGCCGTTATGGAGAATCAGGTCCGGGGCTTGCGCCCGAACCAGGGCGCCCGGCCAGGCGGCGAGGACGGCAACGGAGAGAACTGCGGCGAATCGCTTCACAAAAACCATGTGTCCTCCGTGGCTTGCCGGGACCTTCACCGGGAACCGATTATAGGGGTAGGATATCCAGGCGCGAAAATCCGCATCTCCCGGCCACAACCCCGCACGACATTGGAGGAGTAGCAATGCGCCTGCAGTGCGGCGCCTGCACGGTGCACATGAACGGCCTCCCGGTGCGCTCGTGCTCGATCCCCGTGAGCGCGGCGAGCGGCGCCAAGATCACCACGATCGAAGGCCTCGCCTCGGGCAAGGTCCTGCACAAGGTGCAGAAGGCGTGGATCGATCACGACGTGCCGCAATGCGGCTACTGCCAGTCCGGCATGATCATGGCGGTGGCGGCGCTCCTCAGGACGAATCCCAAGCCGAGCGACGCCGACATCGACGCCGCGATCACCAACA
>VBCJ01000357.1 GCA_005884335.1 Betaproteobacteria bacterium
GGACACGGAGATGCATCCGCTGGTGCGCTGGCAATTCCGCGGCGGTATCGAGGAGCCGGACAGAAAAGCGTTCCTGTTCACCCAAGTCACCGACGGCAAGCGACGCAAATACGATATCCCGGTCGCGGTCGGCGCGCTCGCCGCGAGCCGCGAAATCTACCGCATCGGCATGGGCTGCGCCCTGGACGGAATCAACGAGACCTGGAACCGCGCGATGGCGAAGCCGATTCCGCCGCGAATCGTCGAGGACGCGCCCTGCCACGAGGTCGTGATCCAGGGCTCCGATCTCGACAAGCCGGGCATGGGCCTCGACGGCCTTCCCATTCCCATCTCGACGCCGGGCTGGGACATCGCGCCGTTCACGACTCTTTCGCAGTACATCACCAAGGATCCGGACACCGGCGTGCAGAACATGGGCATCTACCGCGGCCAGGTGAAAGCGCCCAGGCGGCTCGGCATGAATCCGTCGCTCGAGCTTCGCCCCGGGATCTACACCCATTGGCAGAAGGCGAAGAAGAAGGGCCAGAAGCTCGCCGCCGCGGTCGTGCTCGGCGCGCCACCTTGCGTGGCTTTCACCTCGGCGCAGAAGGTGCCGGAGTCGATCGACGAGCTGCATGTCGCCGGCGGGCTGGTCGGCGCGCCGATCAACGTCGTAAAAGCGAAGACCGTCGACCTGCTCGTGCCGGCCGAGGCCGAGATCGTCGTCGAAGGGTATATCGACACCGAGTATCTCGAGCCCGAAGCTCCGTTCGGCGAGTCGCACGGGCACGTCAACTTGCAGGAGTACAACGCCTACATGGAGGTGACCTGCATCACCCGCCGCAAGGACGCGGTCCTCACCTCCATCATCTCGCAGGTGACCCCGAGCGAGTCGAGCCTCATCAAGCGCGTCGCGCTCGAGCCGCTCTATACCCATCACCTGCGCAATACGCTCGGCATCCAGGGCGTGAAGCGCGTTTCGATGCACGAGCCGCTCACGAATCTGCGCAAGGTGGTGGTGCTCATCATGGACCGCAAGGCGCCGAGGACTGAGATCTGGCGCGCGCTCTACGGCGCCGCTGCATGGAACCGCGCGGCAGGCAAGTACGTGGTTGCCGTGAACGAAGACATCGACCCGGACAACGCGGACGCCCTGCTCTGGGCCATGTCCTACCGCGCGAATCCGGCGCTCGACCTTCAGATCCTTCATCACCGCGACCAGGGGCACGGACCGAGGAGCAAACGGAACGACGGCGAAGACGCCTCCGTGCTGATCGACGCGACGATGAAGGAGGATTTTCCGCCGATCTCGCTGCCCAAGCGCGAGTACATGGAGCGCGCGAAGGAAATCTGGGAGGAGCTGGGCCTGCCCAAGTTGAAGCCCGAGTCGCCGTGGTTCGGCTACTCGCTCGGCGAATGGCCCGACGAGCTCGAGCGCGCGGCGGAGCTTGCGGTGAAAGGCGACTATTTCGAGACCGGGAAGCTCCTCGTCAAGCGCAGGCGCAAAGACGTGCGGATGAATACCGAGGTTCGCGACCTTCAGGAACCGCGGAAGAAATCCTAACGGGCGGTTACGGAATCCTTGCCTATCGGCTCGCGCAGAGAGGCGCTCCGCCCTTCCACGTACGAGAGCACGGCGGCCACTTCGTCGGAGCTCAGGCGCAGATTCGGCATTCTGGCGTACTGGTATTTTTCGAAGAGGGCGACGGCGATCGGATCGCCCTCGGCGAGCAGCTTGTCCGGCGCCATGATGTAACGGTTAAGCCAGGCTCGATCCCGGCGCGCGGTCACGCCCAAGAGGTCCGGCCCCATCTTGTCGCCTTGCCCGATGGTGTGGCAGACGCTGCACTGGCTTTGAAAGAAGTATTCTCCCTTGTCGAGCACGAGCGGACGCGCCTCCGCATAGCTCTTCCGCGGCGTCGTATCCTTCCAACCCAGGAAGTTCCCGATCGTCGTGGCGAGGAACTGCGGGTTGTCCACGGCGGAGTTGCGCATCCACAGGCCGGCCGGCTCGTTCCCGACCATGAGGCTCGCGCTGTGGCCGTCCTTGCTGGCCGAGTCGCGCACCCTGGATAAGCCCAGCTTCTTCGTCGCGAGCCTGATGTCTTCCTCCTTGCCAGTGAGGAACAGCCACCCCGGCCCGACGCCGTACTTCTCCGCATAGGCCTTGAGCACTTCGGGCTTGTCCCGCTTGGGATCGATGGTGATCGAGTAGAAGAAGATATCCTTTCCCATGCGTTCGCCGAGGAGCCGCTGCAACTGCGCGAGCCGCGCGGTCTCGAGCGGGCACTCGTCCTTGCAACTGGTGTAGATGACGTTGATCGCCACGGACTTGCCCTTGAGCAGATCGTCGTAGAGATGAACGGTCGTGCCGTCCTGCGTGACGAGCGGAACGTTCGGAAAGTAGTCCGCGCCCCAGCGATTGGCTGCAGACGCG
>VBCJ01000358.1 GCA_005884335.1 Betaproteobacteria bacterium
GACGAGATCGACAAGATTTCGCGCAAGTCCGATAACCCTTCGATCACCCGGGACGTTTCCGGCGAAGGCGTGCAGCAGGCGCTGCTGAAGCTGATCGAGGGGACGATCGCGTCCGTGCCGCCGCAGGGCGGCCGCAAGCATCCGAACCAGGACTTCGTGCAGGTGGACACCACGAACATCCTGTTCATCTGCGGGGGAGCGTTCGACGGCCTGGAAAAGATCATCCGCAGCCGCTCCGAAAAGAGCGGCATCGGCTTCGGTGCGGACGTGAGAAGCCTGAAGAACGGCAAGGACATCAGCGAGATCCTCCGCACGGTCGAGCCCGAAGACCTCATCAAATACGGGCTCATACCCGAGTTCGTAGGGCGGTTGCCGGTCGTGGCGACGCTCGTGGAACTCGACGAGCAGGCATTGATCCAAATACTGACCGAGCCGAAGAACGCTCTCATCAAGCAATATCAGAAGCTGTTCGGCATGGAGGGAGTGGATCTGGAAGTGCGCTCGCAGGCGCTGCAGGCAATCGCCAAAAAAGCCCTGGCGCGAAAGACCGGCGCCCGGGGCCTGCGTTCGATCCTGGAACAGGTGCTGCTTGACCTCATGTTCGATCTTCCGACGATGGAGAACGTGAGCAAAGTCGTGGTGGACGAGAACACCATTATCGGCGAGAGCAAGCCCCTTCTCATCTACACCGAACCGCCGAAGGTGGCGGGCACGGCTTGAGCGACGGCTGTCGTCCCCGACGGGGCGCGGCTTGAACGGGGGGCGCATCGCCCCAATGTAGCGTTTGATTCTTTTCCCCGGGAACGCCATGGCAAACGAGATCGCATCCGCACCCAACCAGTATCCGCTGCTGCCGCTGCGGGACGTGGTCGTGTTCCCGCACATGGTCATCCCGCTCTTTGTCGGACGGCCAAAGTCGATCAAGGCGATGGAAATCGCCATGGAAGCGGGCAAGAGCATCCTGCTCGTTGCACAGAAATCAGCGGCCAAGGACGAGCCCACCGCCGAGGACCTGTACAAGATCGGCTGCATTTCGAACATCCTGCAAATGCTCAAACTCCCCGACGGCACCGTCAAGGTGCTGGTGGAAGGCAGCCAGCGCGCCCGGATCCAGAGCATCGACGATATGCGCAGCCATTACGTTTCCGAGGCCACGGCCGTCCCGGCGGACGCGGGAGACGTGACCGAGATCGAGGCCATGCGCCGGGCGCTGATCGCTCAGTTCGATCAGTACGTGAAGCTGAACAAGAAAATCCCGCCTGAGATCCTCACTTCGCTTGCGGGAATCGAAGAGGCCGGGCGGCTCGCCGATACGATCGCTGCACATCTGCCGCTCAAGCTCGAGCAGAAGCAGCAGGTGCTGGAGATGTTCGAAGTCAAGGCGCGCCTCGAGCATCTGCTTTCGCAGCTGGAAACGGAGATCGACATTCTCCAGGTCGAGAAGCGCATCCGCGGCCGCGTCAAGCGGCAGATGGAGAAGAGCCAGCGCGAGTACTACTTGAACGAGCAGGTGAAGGCGATCCAGAAGGAGCTCGGCGAAGGCGAGGACGGCGCCGATCTCGAGGAAATGGAAAAGCGCGTCAAGGCCGCGCGCATGCCCAAGGAGGCGCGCAAGAAGGCCGAAGGCGAGCTGAAGAAGCTGCGTCTCATGTCGCCCATGTCGGCCGAGGCGACGGTGGTGCGCAATTACGTCGAGACGCTCGTCAACCTCCCATGGAAGAAGCGCAGCAAGATCTCGCGCGACATCGGGGCGGCCGAGAAGATTCTGGACGCGGACCACTACGGACTGGAGAAAGTGAAGGAACGCATCGTCGAGTACCTGGCGGTGCAGATCCGCGTGGACAAGGTCAAGGCGCCGATCCTGTGTCTGGTGGGCGCGCCCGGAGTGGGAAAAACTTCTCTCGGACAGTCGATCGCCCGCGCGACCAATCGCAAATTCGTGCGCATGTCTCTGGGCGGCGTGCGCGACGAGGCCGAGATCCGCGGCCACCGGCGCACCTATATCGGCTCGATGCCCGGCAAGATCCTGCAGAACATGAGCAAGATCGGGGTGCGCAACCCGCTGTTCCTGCTGGACGAGGTGGACAAGCTGGGCATGGACTTCCGCGGCGACCCGTCCTCGGCGCTCCTGGAAGTGCTCGATCCGGAACAAAACCACACTTTCACGGACCACTACGTGGAAGTCGAGTATGACCTCTCGGAAGTGATGTTCGTCGCGACGGCAAACACGCTGAACATTCCTCCGGCGCTGCTCGACCGGATGGAAGTGATCCGCATATCCGGGTATACCGAGGACGAGAAGGTCAACATCGCCTCCCGTTACCTTTTGCCCAAGCAGCTCAAGAACAACGGGCTGAAGAAGGAAGAGGTCTCGGTGTCCGAGGCGGCTCTCCGCGACATCATTCGCTACTACACGCGCGAGGCGGGCGTGCGCAGTCTGGAGCGCGAGATTTCCAAGATCTGCCGCAAGGTCGTCAAGCTGCTGGTGACCAAGGACAAGGAAAAGCGGGTCCTGGTCACCCCGAAGAACCTGGACAAGTTCCTCGGTGTGCGCCGCTTCACCTACGGGATTGCCGAGAAGAAGAACCAGGTCGGGCAGGTGACGGGGCTTGCGTGGACCGAAGTCGGTGGCGAGCTCCTCACGATCGAAGCCGTCACGATGCCGGGCAAAGGCAAGACCATCACGACCGGGAAACTCGGCGAGGTGATGCAGGAGTCGATTCAGGCCGCGCTCTCCGTCGTGCGCAACCGCTC
>VBCJ01000265.1 GCA_005884335.1 Betaproteobacteria bacterium
GGCGAGCGAGTGCGTGTGGTCGGCCGCCCACTGGTTGACGAGTCTGTCGTCCCTTGCCGAATACGCGAGCACCACCCAGCCCGAGCCGCCGCCGAGCGCTTTGCCCATGGCGGTGAACTGGGTCTGCCACGCGGCAAGACCGCCGAAAACTTCCTCGATCATGCGCCGCAGCGCGTCAACCGGCTCGCCCCCACCGCCCAGGCTGTCGAAATACAGCTCGTGCAGGACCATCGAGTTGTACGCGATCAATTCCTCGCGCTTCAGTCCGTTGATCACGAAGACGGGGGCCTTCGCGAAATCCAGCTCCGCGAGCCCCTCGGCGATCGCATTGAGCCGCTTGACCGCGCCGCCATAGTTGTTTTCGTAGTGGCTCACGATCAACCTTTCGGACAATCCCTTAAGCTTCATGGGATCGCAGGACAGCGGTTTCATCGCGTAACTCATTTTTCCTCCGCGTCGTTGCCTCGGGCGACCGTGCTTGGGCGAGCTGGTCGAGCGCCGGATCGGTGAGGCGGCAGTGCTTCAGAAAAGGGTCGAAGCTGCAGCGCTCGCCTTCGTGCGAGAAATGGATGTCGGGGATATCGTACGGCGTCGCCTAGAGGCGACGAGAGCTGGTTGCTGGAAAGCCGCGCGTCCATAGCTTCTCCTGACGGAGTCAAGTGAAGCAGAGCTTGGACGCGGACGTCTTGGACCGGTTTGCACCGGGCGGGGAGTCTGCATTTCCCCGCGAGGGCGATAGTTTGGAACGGCGCCGCCGCGATGTCAAGACGTCGGGGTCATCGGGCTCTCCTTGTCTGTCGGACGGATCGTGCAGGTCGCCGCACGCCGGCCGCGTCGAGCAGCACCTCGGCTGCGGCGCGCGCCGAGCGCGCGAGCGCGGGATCGCCGCGCACCAGGGCGGACGCGAGAGCGCCTTCGACGAGGATCTGGAGCTGGGTGGCGAGGGCGTCGGGGTCCCTGGCATGCAGACGCTCGAGGAGGGCGCGGAACCAGAGCCGGCGTTGCTCCTTGAATTGCAGCGCGATGCCCGCCGCGGCGTGCTTGGGATCACCGAGCTCGGTGACCGCATTGACGTAGGGGCAGCCGCGGAAGCTGCCGTCGGCGAACATGCGCTCGAGCCGGTCGAAGTTGCCGAGGATCTGCTCGCGCGCCGGCGCGTCGGAGGGCGCGAGGTGCCTGAACCGCGCCGTCAGGTAGGCGGCGATCAGGTCGTCCTTGGAGGGGTAGTAGTTGTACAGCGTGCGCTTGCTGACGGCCGCCTCTGCGGCCACGGCGTCGACGCCCACGGCGCGAATCCCCTGCCGGTAGAAGAGCTTGTCGGCGGCGGCGAGGATGCGCTCGGCGGGGGTGGCGGTTTTGTGAAACGCCCTCTTCATGGAAACAGATCGGTGTAATTAATGGTTGACAACAGTATAAGCCTCGTATGATGATTTGGCACACAGATCTGTTTCCTCCATGACCACCCTCCAAGACCGCCGCGCGATGCTGGTCCTCATCGTGCTGAGCGGGCTGATCATCTCGCTTTGCATGGGCCTGCGCCAGAGCCTGGGCCTGTTCATGCGGCCGATGACGCTCGACCTCGGGATCTCGGCAGCGACTTTCGGCTTCTCGATCGCGCTGCAGAACATCGTCTGGGGCGTTTCGCAGCCCTTCGTCGGCGCGCTTGCCGACCGCTACGGCCCGCGGCCGGTGCTGATCGTGACCGCCCTGCTGTACGCCGCAGGGCTGCTGCTGATGGTGTTCTCCAAGGGCATCCCGGGCGGGCTGGAGGTAGCGGGCTTCCTCATCGGCATCGGCACCGCCGGCGCGGGCTTCGGCGTCCTCATCGGCACGATCTCGCGCGCGACGCCGCCGGAGAAGCGCAGCCAGACCGTCGGACTGGTCGCGGCGGCGGGGTCGCTCGGCACCATGGTGATCGCGCCGGTGGGCGGCTGGCTGATCGACGGCTTCGGCTGGCAGGCGGCGATGGTGGCCTTCGCGGCCATCGCGGGCTCGATGGCGCTGCTTTCTTTGCCGATTCGCGAGCAACCAATTTCAGATGGAAATTTATCCAAAGTAAATCAGAAGCTCGGCGAGGCCCTTCGCGAGGCAATCGGGCATCGCGGCTATCTCTTCATGACGCTCGCGTTCTTCGCGTGCGGATTCCAGCTCGTGTTCATCACCACGCACTTGCCGGCGTACCTGCAGCTCTGTGGCGTGGCGCCCGGCGTGGCGGCAAGCGCGCTCGGCCTGATCGGCCTGTTCAACGCGGTCGGCACCTACCTGTTCGGGCTGCTCGGCGCGCGCTACAGCCAGAAGCACCTGCTGGCGCTGATCTACCTGCTGCGCACGCTGTTCATCGTCGCCTTCCTGCTGGCGCCGATCAGCGCCGCCTCCACGCTGGTGTTCGCGGCCGCGATGGGCTTCCTGTGGCTCGGCGTGGCGCCGCTGGTGACCGGGATCATCGGCCGGGTGTTCGGCCTGACGCACTTCAACACGCTCTACGGCATCGTGTTCCTCAGCCACCAGGTCGGCTCGTTCTTCGGCGCCTGGATGGGCGGGGTGGTGTTCGACCGCTTCGGCAACTACAACTTCGGCTGGGGCGCGCTGATCGTGATCGGCGTCGCCGCCTTCACGCTGCAGTGGCTCATGGACGAGCGCCCGCCGCGCGAGCGCAAGCCCTCCGGTGAGCCCGAGGCGGTGCCGGCATAGATCCCGAAGCGGTCGCCGCGAGAGTCCCCTTTTCTCAATTCGCGAGCAGATCCGGGCCGATCTCGCCCACCGAACGCACGCCCGAGAGCTGCATTGAGCGCACCAGCTCGTCGCGCAGGATCTCGAGCGCGCGCGCCGCGCCCGCCTCGCCCGCTGCGCAGGCGCCGTAGAGCGTCGCCCGGCCGAGCATCACGCCTTCGGCGCCGAGCGCGAGCGCCTTGACGATGTCCACGCCGCGGCGCACTCCGCCGTCCACGAGGACGCTCATCCTGCCTTTCACCGCGCGCACGATAGGCGGGAGCGCGGTCAGCGCCGCGACCGCTCCGTCGAGCTGCCGCCCGCCGTGATTGGACACGACCACGGCGTCCACGCCCATCGCCGCGAGCCGCTCGGCCTCGTCGGCGCGAAGGATTCCTTTCACCAGCATCTTCCTCGGCCAGCCGTCGCGCATCCGCGCGAGGCCGTCCCAGGCGAAGTCCGCGTCCCAGAATTGCCCGACCGAGGAAGCGATCTCGGCCGTGCTTTTCGCCTCCGGAGCCAGATCCGCCACGTTTTCCAGCCGCGGCATGCCGTGCCTGAGCACGGAGAGCACCCAGCCGGGACGCGAAGCGAAATCGAGCGCGTTCCTCGGCGTAAAGCGGAAGCGGATCGCAAAATCGTTGCGGAAGTCGCGCTCGCGCTTGCCGCCTACGGGGACGTCCACCGTGACCATCAGCGCCTCGTAGCCAAGCTGCCGCGCGCGCTCGACGAGGCCGAGGGTCATTCCGCGCTGGCGGAAGATGTAGGCCTGGAACCACAAGCGCCCTCCTGCCTCGCGCGCGATCCGCTCGATCGAGGCCGTCGCCATGGTCGAGAGCGTATACGGGATTCCTGCCGCGGCGGCGGCGCGCGCGACGCCCACGTCTGCGAACGGCCAGCCGAAGCCGATGCCGCCCGTGGGACCGACGGCGATCGGGAGCTTCGAGCGCGCGCCGAGAATCGCAGCCGAGGTGTCGATCCGCGCCACGCCGGCGAGCGTTTTCGGGGCGAGCCGCACTCGCTCGAATGCGGCGCGGTTGTCGGCTAGCGTGGTCTCGTCCTCGGCGCCGCCGTCGAAGAAATCGAATATCGCGCGCGGCAGGCGCTTTTTCGCGAGCCGGCGCAGGTCCGCGATGTTCCACGCGCGCAGCACGCGCGCGGCCGCGCCCCGCGAAACCGGGCAGGAAGACTCCGCCGGGGCCGCGGCGTCGGACCCGGCGTTGCGAAGCCCGGTTGCCGCGCTCATTCGGCCTTTACTCCGGAGGCCTGGATCACGCGCGCCCAGCGTTCGTAGTCCTTTTTGAGGAACGCGGCGAATTCGGCCGGCGTGTCCGCGACGGTGACCGCGCCCAATGCCCTGAACCGTTCCTTCGTCTCGGCCTTCGCCAGGGACTTGCGCATTTCCTCGCCGAGGCGATTGACTGTGGCGGCGGGCGTACCGGCGGGAGCGAGCATGCCCACCCACGGCGCGGTCTCCTCGAATCCCGGCAGGCCCGATTGCTCGAGCGTGGGCACCGCGGGAAAATCGGCGTGCGGCCTGGGCGTGCCGACCGCCAGCACTTTCAGTTTCTTCGCCGATACCTGGTCGGCGATTCCGACGATCGGATAGAACATGAAGGTCACGCGGCCCGCCATCACCTCGGCGAGCGCCGGGCCGTTGCCCTTGAACGGAACGTTGATCATTTTCGTGCCGGTGAAGTTCTCGAGCATCGCCCCGGCGAGGTGCGTCGAGCCGCCGTTGCCCGAGGTCGCGTAGCTCAGCTCGCCGGGCTTCGCCTTGGCGAGCACGATCAGGTCCTGCATCGAAGCGATTCGGGTCTCCGGGCTCGTCACGACCACCATCGGCAGCACCGCCGCGTTGCTCACCGGCGCGAAGTCCTTGAACGGATCGTAGTGGACCCTGCCCTCCATGAGGATCGCGTTCACCAGGAGCGAGAGCGAGGAGAAAAGCAGCGTGTAGCCGTCCGGAGCGGATCGGGCCACCGCCTCGGTCGCGATGATGGCGTTGGCGCCGGGCCGGTTCTCGACGACGAAGGACTGGCCGAGCGACAGGGTCATGTCCTGCGCGACGATGCGCGCGATCACGTCGGTCGGCCCGCCTGCAGCGAAGCCGACCATGATCTTCACCGGCTTCGCGGGATAGCTCTGTGCCCCGGCGCCGCCGGCAAGTACGCAAAGGGCGACGGCGGCCAGCACTGAAGTTCCTTTTTTCATTGCTCCTCCCGCCTTTCGGAATAGAACATGGTCGCCATCACTTGGCAGCGCTTGACGAGACGGTGCTCCCCGGGTCCGTAGTCGGCCACCGCATTGTGGATGGTGCCGATGTCCTCCCACATGAGGACGTCCCCCTCCTGCCAGTGAAAAGCATAGCGGTATTCGGGTTTCAATTGGTGCCGGAAAAGAAACTCTAACGTGCGGTCGCTTTCCTCATCCGGCAGCTCGTTGATCCGGATCGAATAGCCGGGGTTCGCGTAGAGCACCTTGCGCTTGGTGATCGGATGCGTAAGGAATACCGGGTGCGACACCGGCGGCTTCGCCTTCTTCTGCGCCTCGGTGAGCGGCGGGCGCTTGCTGCCCTTTTCGCGCCTCATCATTTCCCAGAATTTGTTGAAGTCGTGCAGCACGGTCATGCCTTCGAGGTCGCGCTTCATTTCGGCCGGAAGACCGTCGTAGGCGGCGTGCATGTTCGCGAACTCGGTCGCCCCGAGCGGCTTGCCGCCGCGCTTCGGGATCTTGATGCCGTAGAGCACGTTGGCAAGCGCGATCGTGCTGCTGTAGGACATGTCGGTGTGCCAGTCCTGCCCCGCGTCCGCCAGGCCGATCGGCTTGCCGTTCTCCACGATGTTGGAGAGGATCATCACCTCGGGAACCCCAGCCTCCTGAAAGGCGTTGGCGACGTTGACCTCCAGTTTCCCGAAGCGCGCGCTGAAGTCGGCGAGCTGCCGGCCCGTCAGCTTCTGCCGCGGAAAGCGCACCACGCCGCGCTCCCCGAGCACGCGCAGCACGAGGTCGAACTCCCCCTGGGAGAGCGGCTTCGCGAGATCGAGTCCCTCGATCGTCGCGCCGAGGGTCTCTGTGCTGCTTGTCACTTTCATCCGTCGCCCTTCGCGGGGAATTCTACGCCAACCGCGCTCGCGGCTTAGAGCCTGGGCCGCCGGTCCAGGCGCACGGCGATCCCACGGAGCCCGGCGCGCGGCGGCGCGTAACGCCGCATGACCAGGGGATCGTGTCCGGGAACGATCAGCTCGGGCGCGTCCGCCAGCTCGCGCAGGCGCCGGTAGCCCTCCACCATGGCTCCGGCGTCGAAGACGATGGGAAACGGCCGCGTCTCGTTCATGTTGGCGTACAGGTGCGCCGCGTCGGAGGCGAGCACGATCCAGCCGATCCGCGTGTGAACGCGAACGGCCTGCAGCCCCTTCGTGTGCCCGCCGATGCGGTGCAGCGAGAGCCCGGGCGCGAGCTCCGCATCGCCGTCGTGAAAGCGCACGCGCCCCTTGTACACCTCGCGCACCATGGCGGCCACCTCGTCCGCTTCGTAGGCGTAGTTGAAGAAGCCTTGAGCCATGTGGCGGCCGGTCGCGTAAGCCATCTCCTCGTCCTGGAGATGCAAGCTCGCCGAGGGAAAGAGGCCGAAGTTGCCGACGTGGTCGTAGTGCAGGTGCGTGATGATCACATCCTTCACCTTCCTCGCGTCGACGCCGAGGAGCTTGAGGCCGCGCTCGGGCGGATTGAGCATCCTGCGGCCGCGGCGGGCGCCGACCCTGGCGTCGAATCCGGTGTCGATGACGAAAGTGCGGGCCTTCGAGCGCGCAAGCCAGACGAAATAGTCGAGATCGCTCGCGCTCTCGTGCGGGTCGCCGCCGATGAAGTTCTCGCTCGCCTTGCGGTTCGCGAGGCTCGCGTACTTGATCGCGAAGACTTCGTAGGTTTCGATGGTGGCTCCCCTTCTCGTCGCGCCGCGATGTCGGGCCCACGGCCGGCGCGCGGGTGCTACAGTGTCTGGGGTGAAGGCCGGAGGCGTCAAGACGGCGTCGGCGGAGGGCACCGTTCCGGCGCGCGGCACTAGTTCACGCCATCGTTGCACCTGGATGCGCCATCAAAAGAAGGCGACCTATAATGGCGTACCCGCAGAAAATCGCGGCATTGCATGGCACCAACCACAGGGGAAAAACCATGGGTCTTCGGCTGAAGTTCAACTTGGCGCTGCTGTTCGTATTCGCACTGGGGTTCGCTGGCTCCGGTTATCTTTCCTACAACCTGCTGCACAAGAATGCACGCGAGGAAGTCCTGCGCAACGCCGGCGTGATGATGGAGGCGGCCTTGTCGATGCGCCAGTATACGGTGAGCCAGGTACGCGACAAGCTGGTGCAGAAGGAAGACGAGTTCCTGCCCCAGACGGTGCCCGCGTTTGCCGCCACCGAGATGATGAACCAGCTGCGCAAGAAGTATCCGGACTACGTATACAAGGAAGCGGCGCTCAATCCGACCAACCCGCGCGACCGCGCTGAGGGGTGGGAAGCGGACGTCGTCAACCAGTTCCGTAAAGAAACCCGCGCCGAGATCTCGGGAACCCGGGTCACGGATTCGGGTCTTTCGCTGTACCTCGCGCGGCCGTTCCAGATCAAGGATCAAGCCTGTCTCTCCTGCCACACCACGCCGGAGATGGCGCCCGCGGCAATGGTCACGCGCTACGGGCGAGACAACGGCTTCGGCTGGCAGCTGAACGAAGTCATCGGCGCCCAACTGGTCTCGGTGCCGATGTCACTTCCGGTCAAGAACGCGAATCGCGCCTTCCAAACGTTCATGGCTTCGCTCGGCGGCGTTTTCCTCGCGCTGTTCATCATCCTGAACCTGATGCTCTATGTGCTCATCGTGCGGCCGGTGAGGAGAGTCTCCGCCGCGGCCGACCGGCTGAGCATCGGCAGGACCAGCAGCGCCGACAAGGCCGTCCCGGAACTGCCTGAGTCGGGCAAGGACGAATTGGGGGTATTGGCGCGGTCCTTCAACCGCATGCGCCGCAATCTGGAAGATACGATCAGGGCGATGGATAAGAGATAGCTTTGCCCAGGACCGCCGGGAGCGCGGACTAGAACTTGACCTGCATGCCGACGAAGGCGCCTTTGTCGACGTCGACCTTTACCTGGTTGTCGAGCTCGGCTTGTACCTGGCGGTAGCCGACATACAGGAAGCTGTTCCTGATCAGCTCGACCTCCGCGCGCACCCCGACGTCGAAGAACCGCTTGCCGTCCAGCAGGGTCACGACCTGGGGCGCGTAGAAAACGTAGGCTCCGAGAGCAAACGACCCGTTGCCTGGGAACCAGCGCACCTGGCCGCCGAGCGCCAGCGCGAGAACGTCCGCGTTGCCGGCCGTCACGGAGTAGACCTTGCCGCCCAGCCCGCCTTCGAATCGCGAATTCCCGATGGCGGAATCTCCCGTCGCAAGCAGGCCCACGTTCAGGGCGCGGTCCCTGGTATCCCTGTTGTACAAACCTCCGAAGGTCCAGTCCGCGGCACCGGCATTCGCGTAGAACTTGGCCTCGATCGTGTGGTTCGAGAGGTTGAGGTCCACTGAGCCCGCAGCAGCCGAAAAACTCGCCGCAGCGAGCAGGGCAAACACGATCAAACGCATGATGCTCCTCCGGATTGAAGTTGCGGAGCTGCCGCAAGTGGACGGCAGATTATCCCATCCCACCGTTCATTGCCACAGATTATTCCAGCCGGACCACGCTACGCGCCCGCGACCGTCACTGCCTCGATGAACGCGAGGCACAGGCGGTTGAATTCGGCCGGTTCCTCCTGGTTCACCGCGTGGCCGGTCCTGGGAACGACGACCAGGCGCGCATCGGGCAGCACGCGCCCGAGAAACTCGCTCGGCTTGCGGCAGCCCGCGTCCTCGTCTCCCACCACCACGAGCGTCCGCACGCGCAGCGAAGCCAGCCGCTTCTCATGCGCGTAAAGCGGCTGCCGGCGTGCCTGCACGCCGCGCATCGTGTTGGCATGGCCGACCGGCGACATCCTGGAAAGCTCCTCGAGCGAGCGGCGGAACTCGGCCGGGTTTTTCTCCATCATCCGAACGCGGTTGGGGTTCCGGCCCATCTGTTCGGCGAACGCCCGCATCCCGCCCGCTTCGATCTGCTTCGCGTTCGCCTCCGCCGTTTGGCGAAAGAGCGGCGGATCATCCGAACCGCTGCCGATGCCGACCAGCGTCGCCGAAAGGACGCGCCCCGGCTCCTTGAGCGTGTACTGCAAGACCGAGGCCGCCCCCATCGACACGCCGACGAGATGCGCGCGCTCGATGCCCACCCCGTCCAGAACCGCGCCGATGTCGGCGACCGCGTGGTACTGCGAATAGGAACCGACCGACGCGGGCACCTCCGAGGGCGGATAGCCGCGCGCGTTGAAGACCACGCAACGATGCCGGGCGCGAAAAGCTGCGACCTGCATGTCGAAGCTGCGGCAGGAGCCCCCGTACTCGTGCACGAACAGGACGGCCGGACCCCCGCCGCGCTCTTCGCAGTGGAGTTTCACTCCATCGACCGAGGCGAGAAGGCTCATTCCGCCTTGAACCCGGAAGTCTTCACGCGAAGGCTCCGTTCTCAGTTGTCGCCCAGAACGAGCGCGAACGCGCAGACGGTCTGAACTCGCGTCCTCCGGCGCCGTGCCTCCCTCACTGCCGGTCTTTCCCCTGCGACACGTCCATGATCAGGCGCGCGAGGAGGTAAAGGCGCGGCTCGATCGAATCGACCGCGATGTACTCGGCGTCGTTCGCATGCGCGCCGTAACCCTGCAGCCCGAAGCGCTCGAGGACCGGAGCCTTGGTGTTCAGCGACGCGAACGCCGCGTCGGTGCCGCCGCCTTCGGCGAGCGCGTCGACCACGAGATTTTTTCCGATCTCCGCGTAGATGCGCCGGGCGTGATCGCCGAGCGCGCGCGCGGCGGGCGTCGCCTCGAGCGGCGGGCGGCGGCGCTCGAACACCATCTCGACCTGCGTGTCGGGGATGAGCCTGTTCCTGATGCGCTCGCGGACCGCCCGCTCGATGCCGTCGTAGTCCGACACGCGCAGCACGCGCACGTCAGCGGTCGCGACGGCATTTGCGGGGATCACGTTGCGGTTGGTGCCGGCGCTAATCAGAGTCCAGTTCATCTTGAGGCCGGTCGCCGGATCGGAGAGGTCGCGCGTCTGCAGGATCTGGTGGGCCGCCTCGTAGAGCGCGTTGCGGCCCTGCTCGGGCGAGGCGCCCGCGTGCGAGGCGCGGCCCTTCACCTTGAGGATCACCGAGGCGATGCCCGACGTCGCGAGCGCGAGCTTGTCGCTGTCGACGCGCGAGGACTCGAAGGAAAACACGGCGTCGTGCTCCGCCCCGAGCCGCGTCAGGAGGTGGCGCGAGCCGGGCGAGCTGATTTCCTCGTCGGCGTTGATGAGCGCCGTGACCAGGCCGTAGCCGCGGAAGTCCATCGCCTTCAGCATGGCGAGCGTATGGAGGATGAGGGCGACGCCCTGCTTGTCGTCGGAGATGCCCAGGCCGTAGGCGCGGTTGCCGTCGATGCGGAAGGGCTGCTTGGCGAGCATGCCGCGCAGGTACACCGTGTCCATGTGCGCAAGGAGCAGGATCTTCTTCGTTCCTTTGCCCTCGAAGCGCGCGTGGACGATTTTGCCGATGCGCGCCGGCGTGTCCTCCATGCGGTACGCCCCCTCGCTCGGATCGACGAGCTCGACCTTCCCTCCCAGCGCGGAGAGGCGCGCGGCGATCAGCTTGGCGGCGCGATCCAGGCCCTCGAGGTCGCGGCTGCCGGTCTCGATCGACACCAACTCTTTCAGGGTGTCGAGGAGCGCAGGCTTTTCCTTTTTTGCGAGCGAGAGAACTGGCCCGACCGGCTGCGCTGCGGCTTCCTCTACTTGAGTTCCGATCAACGCGGTTGCGAGAACCGCGGCAATGCAACATCCCGGATGGCAAATCGGGTGGCTCACGGCTCCTCCTCTTCCTTTCCAGCGCGCTTGCACGCCGAGCAGTGTACCGCTATGCGCCCACCTGAATCTCTCCCCGAACGGTGTGCACCGGCGCCTGGCGCCGGTCTTCTCGCCGGCGCTGCTCTTCGATCGCCGGGCGCAGCTTCTCGTCGTGGCTGTGATTTCCATCACCGGCGCGTCGCGACCCCTGACGCCGGTCGTGGAACC
>VBCJ01000359.1 GCA_005884335.1 Betaproteobacteria bacterium
CGCGCGATCTGGCCGGGCTCGAGCGCTGCAGCGGTGGCCGCCTGCGCGGTTGATTTCCAGCCCGAATACCCCTACCTGAAGGCAGGGCCCGAATCCGGTAAAATCCGGACCGCTCCCCCCATTTCAGCGGTGCCAGCCTGGCGCCGCGCGCAATCAGAACGCATATCAATCATGAGTGACGTACAGCAGAAGATCGACCAGATCGTGAAGGGCAGCCCCGTGGTCCTGTTCATGAAGGGCACCGCGCAATTTCCGATGTGCGGTTTCTCGGGCCGGGCCATCCAGATCCTGAAGGCATGTGGGGTGGATCAAGTCTTTACGGTCAACGTGCTCGAGGAGCCGGAAATCCGTCAAGGCATCAAGGAATACGCCAATTGGCCCACCATCCCCCAGCTCTACGTCAACGGAGAGTTTGTGGGCGGGTCCGACATCATGCGCGAGATGTACCAGTCCGGGGAGTTGCAGAAGCTTCTCACTGGCGAAAAAACCACTTCCCAGTTAGAGGACTGAGCGCCTTATCGTACCTGCGCAAGGAGGCGCTCGATCATCGCTTTCGCCTGCGCCGCGTAGCCGCCGCCGAACAGATTCGCGTGGTTGAGCACGTGGTACAGGTTGTACAGGGTCTTTCTGACCGCATAACCTGGAGCTAGGGGCGCGGCCTTCGCGTAGGCGGAGTAGAAATCCTGCGGAAATCCGCCGAAAAGCTCGGTCATGGCAAGGTCCGCTTCGCGGTCTCCCCAATAAACTGCCGGATCGAAAAGCACCGGCGTGCCGTCCGCGAGAAAGCCCGAATTTCCGCTCCATAGATCGCCGTGCAGGAGCGATGCAGCGGGCGCATGCCGAGAGAGCAGTCGGGGCAGGGCTTCGGCAAGCCGCTCTCCCTTTCCCACGAGATCCCTCCCGAGGCGGTTCTTCCTCGCGAGCTCGAGCTGGGGTCCCAGCCGCGTTTCGCGCCAGAAGTCGCTCCACGAAGCTGATCGCCGGTTGAGCTGCACCGTTCTTCCGATGTAATTGTCCCGATGCCAGCCGAAAGTTTCGCCGTGAACCGAGTGCACCGCGGCGAGCGAGCGCCCCAGCGCAGCGTAATCCCCGTTCCCGCGCAGCTCCAGGTGCTCGAGCACGAGAAACGCGTGCTCGCTCGCTTGTCCTCGGCACAGCGGGGCGGGAACACGGGCACCGGCTGCGGCCAGCGCCGCGAGGCCGTCGGCCTCCGCGGCGAAACTGTCGAGTGTCGAGCTGTCGTTTGTCTTGGCGAAGTATCTACGCCCGCCGCCCTCGAGTACGAAGCAACGGTGGATGCAACCTCCCGCGACGGGCGTCGCGTGCTCGATGCGAAATGAGCCCGCCGCACCTGAAACGGATGTCTGCAGTGCGGCGAGAAGCTCTCCTGATAGACCTCCCATCAATGCGGGATCACGGTGCCGGGTCGGCCTTCAGCAATTTGCGCGCGCGCCTGATCGCGGCATGCACTTGCGCGGGCGCGGTGCCGCCGATGTGGGAGCGGCTCGCGACCGAGCCCTCCGGCGTGAGCACGCCGTAGACGTCCTTTTCCACTTTGGAGGAAAAGCGCCGCATCTCCTCGAGCGGCAAATCCTCCAGACCCATCCCCGATTTTTCGGCGAAGCGCACCGCGCGCGCGACGGCTTCGTGAGCGTCGCGAAACGCGAGCCCCCTTCTTACCAGATAGTCGGCAAAATCTGTTGCCGTGGCGAAGCCTTCCTTGGCCGCAGCCTGCATCGCAGCCGCATTGACCTGGATGCCGGCGATCAACTCGGCGAAAACGGCGAGCGTATCGCGCAGGGTATCCGCCGCGTCGAACAGCGGCTCCTTGTCTTCCTGATTGTCCTTGTTGTAAGCGATCCGCCAGGGCGACAAAACCGAAGCGCGGATTGCTCCACAGAATCAGCTCCTCGGAAAAGCGCGAGAGATGAACCATCGCAAGCGCCGCACAGGCGCAGAATTCGATCGCGAAGTCGCGGTCGGAGACCGCGTCGAGGGAGTTTCCGCTCACCGTCTCGAATCCCAGCTCGCGAGCGACCTTCGCGCGGTCGATCGGAAAGGAGGTTCCGGCGAGCGCCGCGGCCCCGAGCGGGAGGCAGTTCACGCGCCGCCGGCAGTCGGCAAGGCGCGAGCGGTCGCGCTCGAGCATCTCGAAATACGCAAGCAGGTGATGCCCGAAAGTCACCGGTTGAGCGACCTGCAGGTGGGTGAAACCCGGCATCACGGTGGCGGCATGTTTTTCCGCCTGATCGAGGAGCCCCTGCTGCAGCTTTCGCGCGAGGCCCCCGATCTCGTCGATCGCCTCGCGCAGCCACAGACGCAGATCGGTTGCGACCTGATCGTTGCGCGAGCGGGCGGTGTGCAGGCGCTTGCCGGCCTCCCCGACGAGAGCGATCAGCCGCCGCTCGATATTGACGTGGACATCCTCGGCCGCGAGCGACCAGCGAAACCGTCCCGTTTCGATTTCGCGGGAGATCCTGGAAAGGCCGAGCTCGATCGCTTTGAGATCCGCCGCCGTCAAGATCCTGACGGAGCGGAGCATGCGCGCATGCGCAAGGGACGCGCGGATGTCGTGGGGCGCGAGGCGCCGGTCAAAACGGACCGACGCGGTGTAGCGCTTGACGAGCTCCGATACCGGTTCGGCGAACCGCCCGGACCAGAGTTTCTTGCCGGGTTTGGGCTTCGCTGCCATGGTTGCCTGTAAAATGCACCGAAGTCGTGAAGCGCGCGGTTCATCGCCGCAAGCGTCGACTTTTGCGTCCGCACAAAAGTGCAAAGTATACGGCAAAACGACCTGCCCTACGCCCTGCCGGACTTCCGCAATCTGGGTGTGATTTCGCGCATCCTGCTTTCCGTCAACGCGCTCGCCCTGCTTTTCGCTCTGGCGCGCTCGCGGGAGATCGGCGAGTTCGCCGCAAAAGTCACCGAGATCGCAGGGTCGCTCGAACCGATATTGCTCATCGTGGTGATCGTGCTTTACGCGGGGTCCGCGCTGCTCGAGCGGCTCGCGTACGTTCACGGCCTGCTGGCGGTCCTTGCGATCGTGCTTGCGGTAACCGCCGCGCTCTTCCCGTTCCAAACCTTGCTCGGCGGAAGCGGTGAGTGGCGCGAACTCGCCTGGAGCCTTGGCTACGCGGCGCTGGGGACAGGAGCGATCGCGTGGTATTTTCACCTTCGCAACCGGGCATTTTCGCCGGCGATTTCCGAGGCGCGGCTGCAGGCGCTTCAGGCTCGCATCCGTCCGCATTTCCTTTTCAACACCCTGAACGCCGTGCTTTCGCTGATTCGCAAGGATCCGAAGCGAGCCGAAGGCGCTCTGGAGGATCTGGCGGAGCTGTTCCGCACCGTCATGGTCGACAACCGTCAGCTGATCGCTCTCGGAGACGAACTCGCGTTGTGCCGTCAGTACCTCAACTTGGAGCAGTTGCGCTTGGGAGAGCGCCTCCGGGTCGATTGGCGGCTGGATCCGGCGATCGAGGAGGCTCTCGTGCCGCCGATGCTGCTGCAGCCCTTGGTGGAAAACGCCGTGTACCACGGAATCGAGCCGGGAATCGCGCCCGGCGTGATCGAGGTGCGCATCGAGCGCCGGGCCGACCGCCTCTGGCTGCATTTGGCCAATCCCTACCACGAGGACTACCAACACCGCCAGGGAAATCACATGGCGCTTGCCAACATCCGCGAGCGCCTGCAGCTCCATTTCGACGTCGAGGCAAGCTTGGACACGCGTATCGCCGACGGTCGCTACGAGATCGGCATCGCGATGCCCTATCGCACCAGCTTATGACCCCGCTCCGAGTGGTCATCGTCGACGACGAGGAACCGGCTCGCAGCCGCCTGCGCGAGCTTCTGGAGGACTGCCGCGGGGAACTGCCGCATTCCATCGCGGGCGAAGCGGCAAACGGAGTGGAGGGCCTGCAAATCGTCGCCGCGGCGGAAGCGGAGATCGTCCTGGTCGACATCCACATGCCTGAAATGAGCGGAATCGAATTTGCAAGGCATCTGCAGGTTCTGGAGCGGCCGCCCGCCGTGATTTTCGTCACTGCGCACGATAGGTACGCGGTCGAGGCGTTTGAGGTCAACGCCGTGGACTACCTGACCAAGCCGGTTCGCGCGGTACGGCTTCTCACGGCTCTGAAGAAGGCCGCAAACGGCGCACGGTTGGCGCGCGGCGTGCTCGAGAGCATCGATCCGGCTCCGCGGCGCTACTTCAGCGTTGCCGAGCGCGGGCGCATGACTCTCGTGCGTGTCTCGGATGTGATTTATCTCAGGGCCGAGCTCAAATACGTCACCCTGCGGACACGCGCCGGCGAGCACTTGGTCGAGGAGTCGCTTACGCAGCTCGAGCAGGAATTCAGGGGCGTGTTCGTGCGGATTCATCGCAATTGTCTGGTGGCGCGGCGATGGATCCGCGGTGTTGAGCGCGGCGCCGAGACCGAAGGCGAAGTCGGATGGTCGGTGGTCTTGGAGGGCCTCGACGAAAGGCTGCCGGTGAGCCGCAGGCTGTGGGCGCAGGTCAAGTCGCTGGTGAGCTAGGGAACAAGAGTTGAGTCAGGGTTCTGAACGAATCGTCATTGCGTCGCGCAGGAGCCGGCTCGCGATGTGGCAGTCCGA
>VBCJ01000266.1 GCA_005884335.1 Betaproteobacteria bacterium
GCCGCGATCTGCGCGGCCGAGAGGACCGCGATCGCCACCAAAAAAAATCCGGCCAGGAAGCCGGATCCCTTGTACAGCAGGTCGAGCGCTCCGCGCATCGGAGGCGGGATTATCGGGCCTGGAACGCCCTGAGGATCGTCTCACCCTCCGCGCCGGCCTTCTTCGCCCACTCATCGGCCATTTGCTTGCCGATCGTCTCGAATTCGGCGGTGAGCTTCGCGGAGGGCTTCATGATCTTGATTCCGTGCGAAGCCATGGTCTTTACGTAGCCTTCGTTCTCCGCTTCGCTCGTCTTCCAGCCCCGCGTCTCGGCCGCCCGGACAGCATCGAGGACAGCTTTCTGCTCGCCGGAGTTCAACTTGCTCCATGCGTTCTTATTGACCACCACCATGTTCTGCGGCAGGAACGCCTGCGTGTCGTAGTAGTGCGAAAGATAATCCCACGCCTGGGTGTCCACGCCGGTCGCGCCCGAGGTGATCATCGAGTCGACCAGACCTGTCTTGAACGCCTGTGGAATATCGGGGACTTGCACCGTGGTCGGGATCGCCCCCATCAGTTCGGCCAGCCGCGCGGTGGTCGGGCTGTAGGTACGGAATTTAGCGCCCTTCAGGTCGGCGGTCGAGTTGATCTCCTTTTTGGCGTAGATGCCCTGCGGCGGCCAGGGCACGGAATAGAGCAGCTTGATGCCCTGCGCATCGAGTCGCTTCTCGAGGTAGGGCCGCGCGATGCGCCACAACTTCGTTTCCTTGGGATAGCTGTTGGCGACAAAGGGGTTCGAATCGAACGCGAACAAGGGCGACTCATTGGCAAGCACCGAGATCAGTAATTCGCCGATGGGCACTTGTCCGGTCTGCACTGCGCGCTTGATCTCGGGATGCTTGATCAGCGCGCCGTTCGAATGTACCTGGATCTGCAAGCTGCCGCGGGTCGCTCCGCCTACTTCATCGGCGAACTGGCGGACGTTTTTTGTGTGAAAGTTGCCGTCGGGGTAGGGGGTGGGCATGTCCCATTTGGTCTGCGCCCACCCCTGGGAGGCGGCCAGCGCCAGCGCGGCGGCCACAAGTGTCCTGAGATCCATGATTTCTTCCTCCGATGGCTGAGCAGCGAAGTTTGTCAGACCTCCGGTCGGTGCGTCAATCGCCGAGAAGGTCGCGTACAGCGTCGCCGATCGCGAGCGACGCGGTGAGGCCCGGTGACTCGATGCCGAAGAGATTGACGAGGCGCGCGACGCCGTGGTCGGCCGGGCCCTGGATGAGGAAGTCGCACGCCGGTTCGCCCCGCGGCCGCATTTTGGGCCGGATCCCGGAATAGGCGGGCCGCAAAGCGCCGTCCTTCAGGTCCGGCCAGTAGCTGCGTATGGCCTTGTAAAAAACTTCCGCGCGCCTAGGGTCGACGTCATAGTCGATGCGCTCGATCCACTCGACGTCGGGGCCGAAACGAGCCTGGCCGGCCAGATCGAGGGTCAGGTGCACGCCGAGGCCGGCGGCCTCGGGCGCAGGGTAGACCAGCCGGGAAAAGGGGGAGCGGCCCGAAAGGCCGAAATAGCTTCCCTTGCAGTAGTGAGTCGGCGGGATCCGTTCCGCAGGAAACCCCTCGATGCTTCGCGCAACGTCCTGGGCGAACAAGCCGGCGCAGTTCACGACGGTCTGAGCGAGCAAGCACATCGGTTCCGCGCCACCCACTTCCAGTTCGATTCCGCCTTGCCGGATGTGTCCGGCGAGAAGCGGGCTGCGGAAGGCGATCGCGACGCCGTGGTCCTCGGCCTCGCCGCGCAATCCGAGCATGAACGCGTGGCTGTCCACGATGCCAGTGGACGGAGACTCCAGCGCCGCCACGCAGGCGAGCTGCGGCTCCAGCGCGCGGGCTTCGCGCGCCGCAAGCATGCGCAGATCGCCCACCCCGTTGGCCTGGGCCTGCGCATGGAGCTTTTCCAGTCCTTGGATTTGCCCCGGATCGGTGGCGACAATCAACTTGCCGCAGCGCCGGTGTGCAATCCCGCGTTCGGCGAGGAAAGGATAGAGCGCGCGCCGGCCCGCCACGCACAGCTTCGCCTTGAGCGACCCCGGGGGATAGTAGATTCCCGCGTGAATGACCTCGCTGTTGCGCGAGCTGGTGCCCGTGCCGATCGTGCTCTCGCTCTCGAGCACGATGGTTTCGCGCCCGCCGAGCGCCAAGGCTCTGGCGATGGCGAGACCCACCACGCCGGCGCCGACTATGACCGCGTCAACTTGTTCAGCAGGCATTGGCGGACGGGCGTGTGCGATACTTCACGTTCAGCCGGGTGGGACAAGCCAGGTTCTCATTATCCATCGGATGCGACTGATGGGAAAAGCCGAAAGACAGCGGAATCAGCGTGCCGCGGGCTGGAAGGCGCTTGAGCGCAACGAGCTTCGCCCGGCGGAGGAAATCGCGAGAGCCGCGCTGCGGCAGAATCCACGCGACAGCGAGTCCTTGAGTCTCCTCGGCGTGAGCCTGTTTCTGCAACACCGATTTCCGGAAGCCATAGCGCCTCTGGGCGAGGTGTTTCAAGAAGCGCACACGGAAGGGGTCGGCTTTCGCCTCGGCTATTGCTACCTCGCTCTCGGAGATCCCGTGAGCGCCGCGGCCGTTTTGGAAAAGGAAGTAAAGGCGTTTCCGAAACTTATTGACGCGTATAACCTACTCGCCATTTCGTTGATGCAGCAATCTCGTAACCAGGAGGCATTGATGGTGCTCGCATCGGCGCTCGAGCGCGACCCTCGTTCGGCGGGAACGCACCTCAATTTGGGAAATGCGCTGACGAATCTCCGCCGCCACGAAGAGGCGATTGCGTGCTTCGAGAAGGCGGTGGAACTTCAGCCCGATCTTTCGCAAGCGCACAACAATCTTGGACATGCCTTTAAGGAGCTGAAGCGTTTCGACAAGGCAATAGAGAGCTACGAGCAGGCGTTGCGAATCGCCCCGAGCGATTTCGAGGTGCACAACAATCTCGGCACTGTTTTAGTTGCCTCGGGCCGTCGTGGGGAGGCGATTGCTAGTTATCGGTCGGCACTCGCCGTCAATCCAAACTACGCCCCAGCGCTCAACAATCTCGGTGTGGCACTGGACGAGCTGCACTGCCACGAGGAAGCGGTTGAGTGCTTTCAAAAGGCGCTAGCTCAGGATCCAGGCTACGCCGAGGCGCACACCAACATGGGCGTCGCCCAGCAACAGCTCAAACGCATTGACGAAGCGATCGCCTGTCACCGCAAAGCAATCGCGGTCGCACCTGACTATGCGGGAGCACACGCCAATCTCGGGTTCGCCCTTCAGGAGCAAGGCAAACTTGACGAGGCGGCGGCGTGTTTTCAAAGCGCGATCTCACTGAAGCCCGACTATGCCGAGGCGCATGCCAGTCTCGGCATGATTTTTCGAACACAAAAGCGTCTCGACGAAGCGATCGCGTGCCTTCAGAAGGCGCTCCAGATCAAACCCGACACCATCGAGGCGCTAGTCCATTTGGGGGCAGCCTGCCAGGAGCATGGTCGCTCCGAGGAGGCCGTCGCACACTTTCAGAGGGCGATTCTTCTCAAGCCGGACTCGGCGGAAGCGCACCACAATCTCGGCATTTCCCTTCAAGGGCTTTCGCGTCACGACGAGGCGATCACCTCTTTTCGAAGAGCCCTGGCGATCGACCCCGCTCATAAGTACACCTTGGGAGCTCTGCTGTGGAGCGAACTGGGGACCTGCTGCTGGGAGGGCTTCGATTCGCGGATCGAAAACCTCAGAAGCGGAGTCCGGAAGGGGCTGTCGTTGAACGAGCCGTTCGTGCTCGTTGCGGTTTCGCAGGATCCCGGGGAGCAGATGCTCTGCGCGGAGCGTTTTTTCCAGGATAGGGTACAGGGTAACCAATCGCGGCTGTGGAAGGAAGGGCGATACGGGCATTCCAGGATCCGGATAGCCTACTTGTCCGGCGACTTCAGGGAACACGCCGTCGCATACTGTATTGCGGAGCTCCTCGAGCTCCACGACCGCTCCAAGTTCGAGGTCATCGGCGCTTCCTTCGGTGTCGATGACGGAAGCGAGATGCGGTCCAGGCTCGCGCGGGGTTTCGACCGGTTCCTCGATGTCCGTCCCAAGGGTGATTTCGATGCGGCGAGGATGCTGAGGGATCTGGAAGTGGACATCGTGGTAGATCTCATGGGGTACACCCGATACTCCCGGCCGGGCATCCTCGCGCATCGGCCCGCCCCGATCCAGGTCGGTTATCTCGGTTATCCCGGGACCGTGGGGGCGGACGTGATTGACTATGTCCTCGCGGACAAGTTCGTCCTCCTGGAAGAGCACCAGGGGTTCTACTCGGAGAAAATTGTCTACCTTCCCGGATCGTATCAGGCAAACGATTCCAGGAGAAAGATTGCCGAACGGACGCCGACCCGGATCGAGGTCGGATTGCCCGAACAAGGCTTCGTCTTTTGCTGCTTCAACAACAGCTACAAGATCCTGCCGAAGATGTTCGATGTCTGGATGCGTCTTCTAACGCAGGTGCCGGGAAGCGTCTTGTGGATATTGGAAGACAACGCCGCGGCAGCGGAGAATCTGCGAAGAGAAGCGCGGACCCGAGGCGTCGATCCGGGCAGGCTGGTATTCGCGCCGCGCGTGGGCGCCGCCGAATATCGAGCGCGCTGCCGCTTGGCTGATCTATTCCTGGACACCCTGCCCTATAACGGGCACGGCACCACGAGCGACATGCTATGGGCAGGGCTGCCGGTCTTGACTTGTGCAGGCTCGACCTTCGCAGGCCGGGTGGCCGGCAGCCTGCTGCACGCGGTGGGACTGCCGGAGCTGGTGACCGCTAGCCTGGAGGAATATCAGGCGTTGGCTCTGAAGCTGGCACGCGGGGACCCGCTCCTCGGAGAACTGCGCGCGAGGCTTCATCGCAACCGAGCCTCGGCGCCGCTCTTCGACACGGACCGGTTCCGTCGTCACATCGAGTCGGCCTATAGGACCATGTGGGAAATCTGGCAACGCGGCGACAAGCCCCGATCGTTCGCGGTCGAGCCGGTCGAATGACTCCGGGAGCGGCAGCCGGCGCGGGCAAATGGCAGTTCTGGATCGACCGCGGCGGCACTTTTACCGATATCGTCGCCCTTCGCCCGGACGGGCGCATCGTCGCTCACAAGCTCCTTTCCGAAAATCCCGGCCGCTACCGCGATGCCGCGATCGCCGGAATACGCGAGCTGCTCGCAGTCCCCTCCGGCGCGACCATACCCGGCGAGAGCATCGAGGTCGTGAAAATGGGTACCACGGTCGCCACCAACGCGCTCCTGGAGCGCAAGGGCGAACGCACCGTGCTCTTCATCACGCGCGGCTTTCGCGACGCGCTGCGCATCGCCTATCAGAACCGGCCGCGAATTTTCGACCGGCACATCGTGCTGCCCGAGCTTCTGTATGCGAAGGTCGTCGAGGTGGAGGAGCGCATCGGTGCGCGGGGCGAGGTGCGGGTTGCGCTTGAGGTCGAACGGACCCGGCGCGACCTCGAATCGGCATACCGCGAGGGCTATCGCTCGGCCGCGATCGTGCTCATGCACGGCTACCGCTACCGCCAACACGAGCAGAAAATCGCGGAGCTGGCCCGTGCCATCGGCTATTCGCAGGTTTCCGTATCGCATGAGGTGAGCCCGCTGATGAAGCTCGTGTCGCGCGGGGATACCACGGTGGTGGACGCCTACCTGTCTCCCATCCTGCGCCGGTACGTGGACGGGGTCGCGGAGGAGCTGCGCGGCGTGCACCTCATGTTCATGCAGTCGAACGGCGGGCTCACCGATGCGCGGCGCTTTGCCGGCAAGGACAGCATTCTGTCGGGGCCCGCCGGCGGAGTGGTCGGCGCGGTGCGCGCCTCGCTCGCCGCGGGCTTCGACAGGATCATCGGCTTCGACATGGGCGGCACCTCGACAGACGTGTCGCACTTTGCAGGCGCTCAATTGAGCGATCTGGAGCGCACGTTCGAGACCCAGGTGGCGGGCGTGCGCATGCGCGCGCCCATGATGAGCATTCACACCGTGGCGGCAGGCGGCGGCTCGATCCTGCATTTCGACGGATCGCGATATCGCGTCGGCCCCGATTCGGCGGGCGCCAACCCGGGTCCGGCAAGCTACCGCGGCGGCGGCCCGCTCACGGTGACCGACTGCAACGTCATGCTCGGAAAAATCCAGCCGAAATTCTTTCCCCTGGTGTTCGGCCCCCGGGGCGATGCGCCGCTCGACGACGTCGTCGTGCGCGCGAAATTCGCGGCGCTTGCCGATGAGATCCGGGGCGCCACGGGAGACACCCGCGCCCCCGAGCAGGTCGCGGAGGGCTTCATCGAGATCGCGGTCGGCAACATGGCCGAGGCCATCAAGAAGATTTCAGTGCAGCGCGGCCACGACGTCACCGAATACACGCTGTGCTGCTTCGGCGGCGCGGCCGGGCAGCACGCCTGCCTGGTCGCCGATGCGCTCGGCATGACGCGCGTGTTCATCCATCCGCTTGCCGGCGTTCTCTCCGCCTACGGCATGGGGCTCGCCGACACGACCGCGATGCGCGAACAGGCCGTCGAGGTAAGGCTCGAGCCGGACAAACTCGGCGTCCTCGAAGGCGCGCTGGAGAACCTGTCCCGGTCGGCGCACGAGGAGCTGATAGCCCAGGGCGTGCCGCAGGCACGCTTGAGCGTCGTCCGCCGCGTGCATTTGCGCTACGACGGCACCGATTCGGCACTGATCGTGAACTTCGGCAGCGTCACCGAAATGACGCAGTCGTTCGAAGCGGCTTATCGCAAGCGCTACAGCTTTCTGATGGCGGGCCGGGCGTTGATCGCCGAGTCCGTCTCGGTGGAAGCATTCGGCGCGGCGGCAGTGCCGGTCGAGCCGGCGGGCGACGGCACGCGCGGCGCGGGCACGACCGCTCCGGCAGACTGGGCGAGGCTGCACACCGGCGGTCGCGCGCATCGCGCCCCGGTCTATGTGCGTGATCGGCTGGCGGTCGGAGACAGAATTTCCGGTCCGGCGATCATCGCCGAGAAAAACGCCACCACGGTGGTCGAGCCGGGCTGGCGCGCCGAAGTGATGCGGCCCGATCACATCGTGCTCGAGCGCGTGGAAGCGCGGCCGCAGCGCCGCGCGATCGGCACCCGTGTCGACCCCGTCATGCTCGAGGTCTTCAACAATCTCTACATGTCGATCGCCGAGCAGATGGGCCTGCGGCTCGCGAACACGGCTTACTCGGTCAACATCAAAGAACGGCTCGATTTTTCCTGCGCCGTGTTCGATCGCCAGGGGAGCCTGATCGCCAACGCGCCGCACATGCCAGTGCATCTGGGTTCGATGGGCGAGAGCGTGCGCGTCGTCATCGGCGCGAATCGCGGCCGGATGAAGGCCGGGAACGTCTACGTGCTGAACGCTCCCTACAACGGCGGCACGCACCTGCCGGACGTGACGGTCATCACTCCCGTTTTCGACGCTGCCGGGAAAGAGATCCTGTTTTACGTGGGTTCGCGCGGCCATCACGCGGACATCGGCGGCATCACTCCAGGATCGATGCCTCCGGGCAGCAAGGTGGTGGAGGAAGAGGGCGTGCTGATCGACAACTTCCTGCTGGTGGAGGAGGGCCGCTTGCGCGAGGCCGAAACCGTCGCGCTGTTCTCCTCGGGCCGCTATCCCGCGCGCAACGTGGAGCAGAACATGGCCGACCTGCGCGCCATGATCGCCGCCAACGAAAAAGGCTCGCAGGAGCTGCGGCGCATGGTTGCGCACTTCGGGCTCGATGTCGTCTACGCCTACATGGGACACGTGCAGGACAACGCGGAGGAAGCGGTGCGGCGGGTCATCGGCGTGTTGAAGGACGGGGATTTCAGCTACGCGATGGATAACGGCGGCGTGATCCGGGTGAAAATCACCATTCGGCGCGACACGCGCGGCGCGACGATCGACTTTACCGGCACGTCGTCTCAGCTGCCGGACAATTTCAATGCACCCGCGGCGGTATGCATGGCGGCGGTGCTTTACGTTTTCCGGACCCTTGTCGACGACGAGATCCCGATGAACGCGGGCTGCTTGAAGCCTCTCGAAGTGATCATTCCGGAGGGCTCGATGCTGCGGCCGCGTTACCCTGCGGCGGTGGTTGCCGGCAACGTCGAAACCTCGCAATGCGTTACCGACGCGCTGTACGGCGCGCTCGGCGTGATGGCGGCCTCGTGCGGCACGATGAACAACTTCACTTTCGGTGACGACAGGGTCCAGTATTACGAGACCATCGCCGGGGGATCCGGAGCCGGCGAGGGATTCGAAGGCACGGACGTGGTCCAAACTCACATGACCAATTCACGCCTGACCGACCCGGAGGTGCTGGAGTGGCGCTTTCCGGTGCTCCTGGAAAGCTTCGAGATCCGCCGCGGGAGCGGCGGCGCCGGGCGCTGGCGCGGAGGGGACGGCGCGGTTCGCCGGGTGCGTTTTCTGGAGCCGATGACCGCAGCGATTCTCTCCGGGCACCGACGCGTCGCGCCGTATGGCATGGCGGGCGGCTTCTCCGGCAAGACCGGGCGCAACTGGGTGTGTCGCTCCGACGGCAAGGTCGCGGAGTTGGAAGCGTGTGATCAGATCCAGGTGAATTCCGGGGACAGCTTCGTGATCGAGACGCCCGGGGGCGGCGGGTATGGACAGCCTATAATAGGCAGCCGATAATCGCGGCGCGCGGCCTTACGCGAGGGCGATGAACCGCACCCGAGTATGAATCGTCGATCGATTCTCACCAAGACCGGCAAGGGCCTGATGGAGGCGACCGGCAAGACCAGCGCTCTGTCCCGGGATCTCCGCAACATCCTCAAGGAAATCGACGGCAAGGTCAGCGTTTCCGAGCTGCTGCGGACATTCTCGAAGATGACCGAGCCCGAGCTCCTCGAAGCCTTGAAGGGCATGGAAAGGGAAGGCTACCTGCGCGAGTTCGTCGGGAAGCAGGACGAGGCGCCGCGGTCTTCGATCCCACGCGCGCCGACTTCGCCTTCCTCTGCGGACGGCGGCGAGGACCTCGATTTCACCGCGTTTACTCCCGCAAAGCCTTCCGCCAAGACGGGCGAGGACTCGAGACTGCAGGCCCAGGCGCAGGACATCGCCCGCCAGGCCCAGGCTACGCGCGCGCGCGAAGAAGCTGCGGCGAGGGCGAGGGCGGAGGCCGCGGCGCGGGCAAGAGCGGAGGCCGAACAGAGAGCAAGGCTCTCAACGCCGGCCAGCCCGAAGGCCGAGGCCCAGACGAGAGCGCAGGCGGAAGCGCTCGACCAGGCGCGGCGCGAGGCCGAAGAGCGGCAGCGCAGGGAAGCCGAAGAGAAGGCGCGCCGCGAAGCGGTTACGCGAGCGGTCATCGAGGCGGAGCAGGCCGGTAAGCGCGAGGCGGATGAGCACACCCGAAAGGAAGTCGAGGAGCGCATGCGCCGCGAGGAAATCGAACGCCGCCGGCGCGAGGAGTACGACCAGGCCGAGCTCAGGACCCGCATCGAAGCCGAAGCGCGCGTCAAGGTCGAAGCCGAGATGCGCGCCAGGCGTGAATCCGAGGAGCGCGCGCGTCGCGAGGAAGAGGAGCGACCGAGGCGCGAGGAAGACCTGCGGCGACGCACGGAGGAAGAGGCGCGAGTGCGCCGTGAAACGGAGGAGCGCGAAGCCCTGGAGCGTTCGCTGCGGGAGCAGGAAGAGAACGCGCGACGCGAAGCCGAGTACAGAGAGCGCGAGGAGCAGGAGCGCAGGGAAGAGGAGGAGCGCGCCCGTCGCGAGGCCGAGGAGGAAGCCCAGCGCGAGGAAGAGAAGAAGCGCGCCAAGGAAGAGGAGAAACGGATCCGCGCAGAGGAAAAGGCGCAGGCGAAGGCTGCCAAGAAGGTGCGCAGGGCGGCGCGGGCGAAGGACAGGACGGAAGAGAAGGAGTCTCCCAACGAAGCCGCGCTTTCCGCGCGGGAACTCTGGGCGAAGAGAAGGCCCGGCAGCGTCGCGAAGCAATTTGCGGTGATGTTGCTCCTGACCCTGATCGTGGCGGTTGCCGCGCTTCCCTTCGTGCCCTTGGAATCCGCTCAGTATGAAAAGGCGGCGCAGGCGTGGCTCGGGGAGCCGGTCAAGATCGGCACCGTCAACCTGACGCTGCTGCCGCTCCCGCAGCTGAAGCTCGAGAAGGTGGTGATCGGAAAAGAGCACCCGATGCGCGCAGCCGTGATCAAGGCCAACCCGGTGGTCACCTCCCTGCTGGCGGACCGAATATTGCTCAAGAGTCTCGAGCTGGAAGGCGCGACCTTCCCCCGGGAATTTCTCCCCGCGCTGTTGCAGAACAAGGGCAGGCGCGGGTCGTTCGGGGTCCAGCGCATAGTTGCCAAGGGATTGAAGATCGATATCCCCGAACTGAACCTGCCGGCGCTGGAAGTCGCTGCGAGTCTTTCTGCGGACGGCGCGTTGCAGTCGGTTGCGATTTCCAACGCCGAGCGCAAGCTTTCGGTGAAGGTGCAGCCTCAGGGGGAGAGAGCGGCGATCGAAATCTCCGCGGACGCCTTCCCCTTTCCCATCGGCGTGGATCCGGGTCTCAGCGAGTTTCTCGCGAAGGGCACCGTGACGAGAGGCGAGCTCGCGTTGAGCGAAGCCGAGGCGCGCGCGTTCGGCGGGCGGCTGCTCGGCACGGTGCGCCTCAGATGGGCTGGCGGCTGGAGCATGGAGGGCGAGTTGACGGTGCGCCAGATGGAGGCAGGGAAGATCGCCGCGCCGCTCCTCGCCGGAGGGACGCTGCAGGGCAAGGGCGTGTACTCCATGAAGGGGCTTCTCCCCGAAAGGTTGATCCTGAACGCCCAGCTCGCGGGCAATTTCACGATACAGAAGGGGGCGATCACCAATGTCGGCATGACGCGGCTGCTCCAGGGCAGCGGCT
>VBCJ01000360.1 GCA_005884335.1 Betaproteobacteria bacterium
TGAACACCGCGCTCGAGGTCGCGCGCTCGACCGGATCGCCGGCCCGGCTCGCCGGGGCCTGCCTCGAAGCCTGGACCGAAGCGCAGGCGGCGCTCGGCCCGGGACTGGATCACACCGCCGTCGTGCGATACTGGGAGAAGCTCGCAGGAACGGAGCTCGGGGAGAAACACGATTGATCCCGCCTCTTGACGTCGGAACACGCGGAGGCCAAGCTCGCACCCTTGGGTCTTATGGAGCCGACGCATGGCCACGCCCGACCTCAAATCCAGCGAGCTGAAGCTCGATCCGGACAAGCTCTACCTGGAGGAGGTATTTACCGACCGTCGCATCGGGACCCTGCGCCGCCTCACTCCGGTCACGAAGGACGGAAAGCCGGACGCGTCGCGAGGCATCGTCTACGTCGGTGAGACGCAGATCATGACGCCCGCCGGATCCATCCCCATCGGGTTCGAGATCGGCGCCGGATCGCTTCAGGAGGCTGCAGAGGAGTTCGGACCGGCCGCAAAAGAGGCGATCGACCGCACCGTGCTCGAGCTGCAGGAGCTGCGCCGCCAGGCGAGTTCCTCGATTGTCGTTCCGCAAGGTCCCTTGGGCGGCGGCGGCAAGATCCAGCTGCCGTGACAGCTTTTTACTTGAGGAGACCGGCTTTGCGGGCAAGCCCCTGCACGCGCGCGTGCTCTTCGCTGATCTCGGCGAGGAGCTTCTCCGGCGGCGAATAGTCCATGAGCATCCCGAGCGGCCTGAGCTTCGCGCCGATGGCGGGCGACCGGATGGCGCGCTCGAGCGCGGGAACCAGCGTCCGGGTGACTTCGGCAGGCACGCCGGCGGGCGCGAAGAATCCCACCCAGACTCCGAAGAGCGGTTCCGAGTAGCCGAGTTCCGACAGGGTCGGGATGTCCGGGAAATCCGGATACTTGCTCGAGATGACGATGCCCCGCAGCGTGCCGCTCCTCAGGTGGCCCGTCATCGTGCCGAGCGCGAGGACTACGCCTTCCACGTGCCCGCCGAGCAGGGCGGTGACGGCGGGCGAGGCGCCGGTGAACGGCACCGTGACGAGACCCGCTCCTGTCAGCGAGTTGAGCGTCAGCACGCAGAAATCACCCACCGATCCCGCCCCGGCGGTGCCGACGCGCACGCTCCCCGGATTCTTTTTCGAATGCTCGACCATCTCCGCGAAGGTCTTGTAGGGCGCGTCGCTGCGCACGGCAAGAATGCTCGGCGAGCGCATCGCGAGTCCGAGCGGCGTGAGGTCGGTGAGCGGGTTGTAGTTTGCGGTTTTGGGATCGAGGATCGAGCGGAATACGAGCGAGGCGTT
>VBCJ01000267.1 GCA_005884335.1 Betaproteobacteria bacterium
GAAAATGCCGTAGCGGGTGGCGGTCGCGAGCTGAGCCGCCAGCGCCACGGCGGCAATGTAGAAGACCCACGCAGGGCCGGAAGTCCAGCGGCCCGAGCGGCGGTCTCTCGGCCCGGATGGCGGCGCGATGTCCAAAGGGGCGGGCATCTGGAAAGAACGCGAATTCTATCACGGCCGGAAACTGTAGAATGCCTCCTGGCGACCGCTGCGCAAATGGCGCTAGATTGGACGCTGCTCGCGGAGAGCGAGAGGGGGAGCCATGCCGAGACTGACCGAAATCGGTTCGAGGGACGCAACTGCGCAGGCGGAGCTTGTGCGCAGAAAGGAAGTCGAGCCTGCGGAGCTCGTGGAAGCGGCCATCGAGCGCATCGAGCGGGTGAATCCGCAATTGAACGCGGTGGTCACGCCCATGTTCGACGAAGCCCGGAGGGCGGCGCGCGAGCCCATCCCGGATGGACCGTTTCGCGGCGTCCCGTTTCTTTTGAAGGACCTTTTGGCGGCGTATGCCGGCGTGCCGATGAGTTGGGGCAGCCGGCTGCTTCGGTCTTACGTTCCCATGAGGGACAGCGAACTCGTCCGCCGCTACAAGCGGGCCGGGCTGATCGTCCTCGGCAAAACCAACACGCCGGAGTTCGGCATTCTTCCCACCACCGAGCCGCGTCTGTTCGGAGCGACGCGAAACCCCTGGAATAAGGAGCGTATCACGGGCGGCTCGAGTGGCGGATCGGCGGCTGCCGTGGCCGCGGGCATGGTCCCGGCCGCCCACGGAAACGACGGAGGCGGCTCGATTCGCATCCCGGCTTCCTGTTGCGGCATATTTGGTCTCAAGCCGACGCGCGCGCGGAACCCGCTGGGGCCCGATATCGGCGATATCATGGGGGGCCTGGTGGCCGAACACGCTCTGACACGTTCCGTGCGCGACAGCGCCGCTCTGCTCGATGCGACGGCCGGCCCCGACCTCGGCGACCCTTACTGGGCGCCTCCGCCCGCGCGCCCATTCGCTGAGGAAGTCGGCCGCGACCCGGGGCGGCTTCGCATTGCGTTCACCGCCAAAGCCCCAACGGGAGCGGCGATCGATCTCGAATGCGTGAAGGCGGTCAGAGAGGCCGCAAACCTTTGCGCCGAACTTGGCCACGAGGTGGAGGAAGACTTTCCAAAAATAGACGGCGAGCGATTCAGCAAGAGTTTCATTGACATCTGGGCTTCCGGCAACGCTTCGATGCTCGAGGTGGTCGCGAAGCTCGGCGTGAAACTCGATACCGACGCCATCGAGCCCCTGAGCTGGGCGCTTTACGAAAAGGGGAAAAAGGTTTCAGGGGCGGATTATCTTGTGGCGCAAGGAGTCCTCCAGTCCATGGCGCGGGACGCCGCGCGGTTCATGCAGAAATTCGATCTGCTGCTGACGCCCACGCTTGCCGAGCCACCGTTGCCGCTTGGGTGGTTCGAGCAGCCGCCCGAAAACCCGCTCCAAGCCTTGGACCGGGCCGCAGCTTTCGTTCCTTTCACGCCCATTGCTAATGCCACCGGCCAGCCTGCGATGTCCGTGCCGCTTCATTGGACCTCCGACGGCCTGCCTGTTGGGACACACTTCATCGCGCGCTTTGGCGACGAGGCGACGCTTTTCCGCCTGGCGGCGCAACTCGAGGCCGTCCGCCCGTGGCGCGACCGCTGGCCGCCGACCGTCTCGAAGGGTGACTGTTAAGCTTGGCGACGCTAGAAGTCATCTCATAAATGTCAGCGGCAGATTCGGGCTCAGGCAGGTCACGGCTGGAGCGGATCCATTTGCATGGTTGGTACGATAATGGTGGATGTCGTCAGACTCTGTCGGCGACGTCAGCCGTCACCCGATTCAACGCGGCCCGCCGCGCTCGATAGTCGGGAAGTGGCAAGCCGCTCTGGACGTTCACCACGCGCGCCCGCGTCGACTCGTCGCCGGCGATCGCCGGCGGCCGCGTATTCGTCGGCTCCAACGACGGCCGCGTCTACGGGCTCGATTTCGCCAGCGGCAAGAAAGTCTGGAATACGAAGCCGCCTCGCCCGTGACGTCCTCCCCGGCCGTCGCCAAGGGCAAGGTCGTCGTCGCCACGGCCGACGGCCAGGTCATCTGCTTCGGATCACGCCAAACGCCAACAGTTGACAGCGTCTCCCAAAGGGAGTACAGTTCCCACTTCCATAGTTCGTCTATGCAAAGAGAAGCTGATGAAAGAAGCTAAGACGAAGAGCAAGAACGAGCTGCTTCCGGGCACGCTCGAGATGTTAATTCTGAAGACGCTGTCGATCGAGTCGATGCACGGCTACGGCATCGCGCAGCACATCCGGATGCTGTCGGCGGACGTGCTGACGATCGAAGAGGGATCGCTGTATCCGGCGCTGCAGCGGATGCTCGTCAAGGGACGGGTGTTGGCCGAGTGGAGGATTTCGGCGAACAACCGGCGAGCGCGCTTCTACACGCTTACGACTGCCGGGAAGAAGCAGCTCGGCGTCGAGGAATCGCGATCCTCCCAGATGTTCGGCGCGATCATGCGCGTGATGAAGACGACGTAATGTCCTGACTCTCAGGAGGGTGCCGTGGGTTCTGTGCTCCGACGTCTGCTGTTCTTCTTCCGGCGGGATCAGTTCGATCGGGATCTGGAAGACGAGCTGCGCTTTCACGAGGAGATGAAGGCGCACGCCCTCGCCGACGCGGATGGTATGAGCGGCGACGAGGCGCGGGCGGCCGCGCGGCGGCGGATTGGCAATCCGCTGCGGCTGCGCGAACAGTCGCGCGAACCGTGGACCTTCGCGACGGTCGAAACGCTCGCGCGGGACGTGCGTCACGCGCTGCGATTGATGCGGCGCGATCCGGCGTTCACCTTCACCGCCCTCGCCACGCTCGCGCTCGGCATCGGCCTCAACACCGCGATTTTCTCCGTCGCCTACGGCGTGCTCTGGCGTCCGCTGCCGTATCCCAATCCCGATCGCCTCGTCATCGTCTCGTCAGCGCAGCAGACCGAGACGGGCCCCAGGACGTTCTCGACCTGGGCGCCCGTGTCGTACGAGGCGCTGCGCCCGCGCGTCACCACGCTCGATCAGCTCGCGGCCTACAGCTCGATCGAGGCGCAGCTCACCGGACGCGGCGAGCCGCTGCAGGTGCACGCGCTCGACGTGAGTCCGAATTTCTTCACCACGCTGGGCGTCAATCCCGCGCGCGGCCGCGCGTTCCTCACCGGCGCCGCGGCGCCAGACGACGATCGCAGCGCGATCGTCAGCGATCGGCTGTGGCGCACGTCGCTCAAGGCCGATCCGGCGATCGTCGGACAGTCCATCACCATCGACGGCCTCCCCCGTACCGTGGTCGGCGTGCTGCCGCCGGAGTTCAGCTTCAGGCCGGTGGTCGGGGGCGGCGCGCTCGCGCTGCCGGAAACGGACATCTTTCTGCCCAATCGCTGGCCCGGCGACACCGGCAGGAGCGCGTTTCTCTTCCTGCTGGGCCGCATGAAGTCAGGCGTGACGCAGGAACGCGCGGAAGCGGAATTGACGGCGCTGGTGAACGATTCGTCGATCGTGCCCGCCGGCGCACTCGGGACCGAAGGCGCACTCGCGCCGAACGTCCGCACGCTCGCGCGCGCGGTCGGCCTGCAGGAGTACGGCACGGAGTCGGTGCGCACGCTGCTGCTGATCCTGCTCGGGGCGGTGTCGTTCGTGCTCCTGATCGCCTGCGTCAACGTCGCGAACCTGCAGATGGCGCGCCTCAGCGCGCGCCGCGGCGAACTGTCCGTACGCATGGCCCTCGGCGCGGGACGCCGGCGGATCGTACATCAGTTGCTAACGGAAGCGGTCGTGTTGTCGCTGCTGGGCGCGTCGCTCGGCGTGATGCTCGCGCGGATCGCGATCGACGTCACGCTGCCGCTCGTGCCGCAATTCGCGCTTCCACGCCTCGGCGGTATCGTGATCGACGCGCGCGTGATGGCGTTCTGCCTCGGTTTGTCGCTGGTATCGACTCTGCTGATCGGCCTCGTGCCGGCGCTGCGCGTCAGCGGGGCCGCGTTTGGCGAAGGCCTCGCGCTGCACGCCGGCGAAGCGCGCACGACGGGCGACCGTCAGGGCGAGCGGCTGCGGACGCTGCTGGTCGCCGCGCAGATCGCGATGACGCTCGTCCTCCTGATCGGCGCGGGCCTGCTGATTCACAGCTTCGTGCGTCTCACGTCGGTGTCGCCCGGCTTCGAATTGAGCGGGCGCGACGGCGTCGTACAGACCGTGAAGGTGACGCTGCCCCAACGCCTCTACGACGAGCCCGAGCGCATCCATGCGTTCGCGCGCGGCGTGCTCGATCGCATCCAGTACCTGCCGGGCGTGAAGTCCGCGAGCCTGATCAACTCGCCCCCGTTCGGCATGATGTTCATCCGCGACGAATTCGACATCGAGGGTCAGCCGAAGCCGAAGCTCGATGCCGGCAGGCCGAAGATCGACGCGGGCTATTTCAAGACAATGGGGATTCCGCTGCTGGCGGGACGCGAGTTCACTGCACGGGACACGGCGGAAGCGCCGAAAGTGGCGATCGTCAGCCAGCGCATCGTGCGCGAATACTTTCCGGGTGGTCCGGGCGAGGCGCTCGGCCGGCGCGTGCGCCTGGGCGATCGCGGCGAGTGGCTGACGGTGGTGGGCGTGGTCGCGGACATCCGTCAGAGGGGACTCGATCAGGAAGTGCAACCAATGATCTACGTGCCGTTCCAGCAGGAGCGCGGCGACGTCGTGCGGTTCGTGTCGTTCGTCGCGCGCACGGCCACACCCGCAAGCGCGGTCGAAGGCATCCGCGCGGAAATTCGCCGCGCCGCGCCCGATCTGGCGATCGAGAGCACGGTGACGATGGACGAAGCGGTGGCGGCGTCGGTGGCGCCGCCGCGTTTCCGGATGTTGCTGCTGGTGCTGTTCGCGATGACCGCGACGCTGATCGCGACGTGCGGCATCTACGGAGTGATGGCCTACGCGGTGACGCAGCGCCGCCGCGAGATCGGCGTGCGCATGGCGCTCGGCGCCGAACCCCGCGACGTGCTCCGCCTCGTGCTCACGCGCGCGCTCCGCATCGTCGTCGCCGGCCTGATCGTCGGCCTCGCCGGGGCCGCCGGCGTGACTCGCGTGCTGCAGACGTTCCTGTTCGGGGTGACGCCGACCGATCCGATCGCGTTCACGATCGTCACGCTGCTGCTGATGGCGGTGGGACTGATGGCGGCATGGCTGCCCGCGCGCCGCGCGACAAGGATCGACCCGTGCGCCGCGCTGCGCGCGGAATAGCCGTCAACGGAAGTGACCCATCAGTGATGGGCGTGTGATTCGTCTTGCGGCACGTCGGGGTCGGCGACCCACGCCGCGATGCGTTCGCGCGTCCAGTGATGCGCGTCGTTCAAATGCACGATCAGCGCGCCCAGCGGCAGCTTCTTCTTGCTGCATTCGGGGGCATGGATCTCACCGATAAGCAATGGGCCGTCCTCGAACCGATCTTTCGACCGCGACGTAGACCGGATGGACGAGGGCGCCCCTGGACGGCGCCGCGGGCGCTCCGTGGCACGATCTGCCGCGCCGCTATCCGCCGTATCAGACCTGCCATCGTCGCTTTCAGCGGTGGCAACGATCCGGACGCCTTGAGGTCCTGCTCCAGCGACTCGCCGAAGACTTGCGAGACCGCGTCAAGATTGATCTGTCCGAAGCCTTCGTCGACGCCGCGTTCGCCGGGGCAAAAAAAGGGGGCGCTGCCGTTGGCCCTACTCGACGCGGTAAGGGAAGCAAGACCATGGCGATCTGCGACCGCCATGGTCTTCCTGTCGCCGTCCACGTGGCCAGCGCTTCACCGTATGAGCCGCACCTCGTCCCCGCCACCCTCGACGCCCGCTTCCTCGCGGACCTCCCGACGCGCCTGATCGGCGACCGCGGCTACGACAGCGATGCCCTCGACGAACGTCTGATGACCCAGTACGGCATCGAGATGATCGCGGCACACCGGCGGGGTCGACGGTCCACGCAGGATGGCCGTCCGCTCCGTCGCGCGCGCCGACGCTGGAAGATCGAACGGCTCTTCGCGTGGCTCCACAACTCGCGTCGTCTCGTCACGCGCTGGGAACGTCATGTCGACAACTTCCTGGGCCTGCTGCATCTCGCCTGCGCCAGAATCCTCCTCAGGCATTTATGAGATGACTTCTAGCCCCCACCGATCAATGGCTCACTGCGGTTGAAGCTGTCCGGCTTGCTCGGAGCGCGAAAGCCCGCCTCCTGGAACGCGAGACGGCGCGCGCGGACCGGATTTCTAATCGCACGCCTTCTCGGTGCTGTAAATAGGCCACGATTCCAAACAGATGGCTAGCTGTCGGATTCCCATTTGGACCGAGCATCTGGTGAAGGGTCTTTACGTGAATTTTGGTATGGGCGGCCAGTTTGGGAAAGCCGACAGTGGCGTTGACGTAATCACGCAACAGTTCTTTGCCGAGTGCGACCTCGCCAGAGAGAAGGCTTTCGATGGCCTCGCTCAGAAGCCCCCGTCGAAAGGCCGGGTCGCATTTCACTCGCGCTTGAACCGTTTCTCTAAAATCTCTGGTCAAAGCCATTTTCATTCCCCCTTTCCTCTGTTCCTTCTTCCTCTGCTTGTAGTCTTCCCATCGTTCTAGGGCAAGCCGGATGTCGTTGTGCTGGCGTTGTTTCGTGCCGCCGCCAAGGAGGACGACAATCTGCTCGCCGTCTTTGCCGAAATACACGCGGTACCCAGGGCCAAAATTGATCGTACATTCGTGAGCACCCGCCCCAATACTCTTGGAGTTGGAAAAGTTCCCTAATCCCATGCGATATAGGGCGGCTGTTATCTTCAGTGAGGCCTCGGAGTTCAGCCGCTCGAACCATTCTTGAAAAGGTCTGCGCCCCCCGTGTTCCTCGTACTCGCGGATGTCAACCATTGTTGTGATGGTAACATATATTTTACCACTTTAAAAGAGCGCCTGGAGGAGGCGAAGAATGGTGGAGGCGGGAGGAGTCGAACCGTCACCGCCCTAACCCTGCTTAAAGCAAAGCGTGCCCTGACGGAGAGGCGGCGGGTTCATCAACATTTTCCTAGCGCTCGGTTGTCAACTGTCCTCGGTTCGAAAAGTGGCGGGCGAGTCTGAAGTAGTGTCGCGCGCGGGCGGCATCGTGCTCGATTTGCGCCTTTAACGCGGCGGGGCTCGAGAATTTCTTTTCGTCGCGGAGGCGATAAAGGTATTCGACTTCCATTTCGGGCTCGCTGATTTCTCCCGAAAAGTCCAGCAGAAATGATTCCACGGTGACGGGATAATTTCCAAAAGTGGGCTTATGCCCGACGTTGGTCACCGACGGCCGCCAAGTTCCGCCCGTGCGTGTGCGCGACACGTAGACGCCGATCTTCGGAAGCTGCGCTTCTACGGGGCCCAGATTGAGAGTGGGGACAGTCTCGCGCCGGCCGACACCGATGCCGGCGACGACCGTGCCCGAGTTCGAGAACCGCCGGCCGAGCAGGCGCGCGGCGCGTTCGACGCGGCCTTCGGAAAGGGCCTGGCGGATGCGCGAGCTCGAAACCGGCTCGCCGCGGAATTCGAGCATCGGCAGCACTTCCACCCTGAAGCCTTCCTGCTTCGCCATTTCCACCAACGCTTCCGTCGTCCCCTTCTGCTCGTGGCCGAAACGGAAGTTCGGCCCGACGACCACCGCGGTCGCGCCGAGCGCCTCGACCAGGATTTGGCGGACGAATTGGGCTGGCGGAAAGCGTGAGAGCCCGCGCGTGAAGGGCAAGACCAGCAGAGTGTCCACGCCCAGCGCCTCGATGAGGCGCGCTTTCACGTCGAGCGGCGTGAGAATCTTCGGCGCGCGCTCGGGAGCAAGGACTCGTAGCGGATGCGGCTCAAATGTAACGGCGACAGCGGGGGCGCCCCCCGCCCGCGCCGCTTCCACGACGCTCGAGATCAATTTCTGGTGCGCCCGGTGGACGCCGTCGAAATTGCCGACGGTCACTACGCTCGGGCCCTCCGGAGCGGGAAGTGATTCCAGTGAGTGAATGACCTTCATAGTTGCTAAGGCTTGGATTCGAACGTTGGGGCCGCCCGCCCTCCAAGCTCCAGTTTCAACCCGTCATAAGCCAGCCGGACGTTCGGGGGCAGCGTGGCGTTCGTGGCTTCGTGTCCAAGCTCGTGCGCGATGTGCGTGAAAAAGGCGCGGCGCGGCTTCAGCCGTTCCACCCAGGCGAGCGACTGCTCGACCGTCGAATGTGAGGGATGCGGCTTGTGCCGCAAGGCGTCGAGCACCAGCAGGTCGAGCGAGCCGAGCGCGGCGACCGACTCCTCCGGGATGGTGCTGAAGTCCGTGAGGTAGGCGAAGTCCCGCAGTCGAAACCCCAGCACCGGCAGGTGCCCGTGCATGACCCGGATTGGCGTCACCGGCTCGCCCCAGAGGTCGAACGGGCCCTCGATGACGTGCGGATCGAGCTTCGGGATCCCGCCGTAGGGGTAGGTCTGATCGAAGACGTAGGCAAAGATGCGGCGCAGGCTCGCCATGACGCCCGCATCGGCGTAAATCGGAATAGCTTGGTCCTGCCGGAAACAGTAGACGCGGACGTCGTCGAGGCCCATGACGTGGTCCACGTGGTCGTGTGTGAAGAGCACCGCATCTAGCCGCTCGAGCTTTTCGCGTAGCGCCTGCCCGCGGAAGTCGGGCGAGGTGTCAATCACCACTGCGCGCCCGTCGAATTCGACCAGGACCGAAGGCCGCGTCCGCTTGTCGCGGGGATCGGCGGATTCGCAGACCGCGCAGTGGCAGGCGAGCGTCGGGACACCCGTCGAAGTGCCGGTCCCGAGAAAGGTCAGCGTCATTTTGGCTTTTTGGCGAGCTGGGTTTCGACTTCGACGTAACCCATGCGCAGGTCGGCCAGCACGTCGTCGAGCAGCCGGGCTTCCTCCGGCGTCAGATTGCCGCGGGTCTTCTGCTCGAGAACTTCGAGAAGGTCAATCGTCCGGCGGGCGTTGGCAAGGTCGGCGGGGATGCGCTCGCCGCTCGGCCCGGGCAGCAAGCCGAGTTGGAACATGACCGTAGTGCTCAAGTACGAGATGAGCATCTCGAAGTCGGCCCCCGGGGCTTCCTCGTCCCAGTCGGGCTGTGGACGCGAAGGCGAGGAAGCTTCGGCACGAGGCCGCGCCGGCGGCCGACTTGGAGAGGATGACGGAGGCGCGCCAGGGGTGGGGCTGATTGGCTGACGCTCCTGATGCGCAGCATCACGGAGCTTCCCGTCCTCGCCGAACAGCCGTCGGTCAACGACCTTAAATCCTTCGCTGTATTCCTTCTCGTCGGGCATGGGTCTCCGCTTCTTCCGGCCGCGATTGGCCGCTTCGGACGGATCCTCAGTCTAACAACAAACCGTAGAGGGAACAAGTTCTGGCGGACAACACTACTTTGGGTCTCTTCTGGGCCGTCTTGGGGGAGGATATGGGGGGGCCGTCCTCGCGGTCGAATTACGCGAGTGAGGGGGGGAGGGAACAACGACCGCCTTGCTTAAGCAGGCCGGTCGCACACGCCTCCGGGCGGGCACCCAGAGAGCCTTTGCAGTTTCATCGCAATTGAGGTAAATTCTGCGCGTGATCTGACCCCAACGCCTTCCCTGCGGTTGGTCGTCCTCGACCCACCGCGAGGAAGTTAAGGCCCAGGCAACTGCACACCTTCGAGTCTCGCCGGAGGAACCGGCGGCTCGCCCCTAAACCGCAGGCACGGAGGAGGGCGACCACGATGAACATCCTGCTCTACAACCCAGACAACGAGGTCACGAACAATTTCATGCCGCACCTCTGGATGTTTCTTCTCAAGTCGCTTACGCCTGCGGGTCACGAGGTGTACTTGCTCGACGGGAACGCCCAGCCGACGAGCGAGCCGGAACTGGTAAACTACGTCCTGGAACATCGCATCGGCTTGGTGGGGATCGGTGCGATGACGCGGATGGCGGAAAAGGCCTACCGCAGGGCGGACGCCGTGCGAGCCGCGGGAGTCCCGGTGGTGAGGGGCGGTCCGCATGTGACGGAGGTGCCCGACGAGCCCTTGGGCCGCGACGGCGGCCCCCGCCACGCCGATGCGATCGCCCTGGGGGAAGCTGACCAGACTTGGCCCCGAATCGTCTCGGACGCTGCGCGCGGCGTTCTGAAGGAGGTATATGCGCCGCTCAACGAATTAGGTAAAGAAGTGAAGCCCTCGCTCGACAATTACCCGGTGATCCGTTGGGATCGCATGGACCTCGACCAGTTCAACCTGATCGGACATTTCCCAAAGCTCGCGCGGCGCATCCTCACCGGTCTGGGCATGCCCTGGCGGAGCTTTCACTTGATTCCCATTGAGTCCGGCCGGGGTTGCCCTTACGGCTGTGAGTTTTGCACGGTGACGGGCTTCTTCGGCGACTCGATTCGGTTTCGCTCGAATGGCAGTGTGGTCGAAGAACTCCTTTTATTAAAGTCCCTGGAAAAACGGCGGAAGGGAAAATTCGTAGTCTTCTTCATTGACGACAACTTCGCCATCAATCCCCGACGGACCAAGTCCTTGCTCCAGGAGATCATCGCCCAAAAAGCGCAAGTCCCCTGGGTCGCACAGATCAGCATGAACTTGCTGCGGGACGAAGAACTGGTCTCTCTGATCGCTCAAAGCGGCGGCAAGTGGATTTTCATGGGCCTGGAATCGATTGACCCGGAAAACCTCAAGACCGTGGCCAAGACCTTCAACAAGCCCGGTGAATATGGAGCCGTGCTCGAACGCCTCGCCTCACGCCTTATCCCGCCACGCCCCTCTACGACAAGCTGGCTGCGGCGGGCCGGCTGACCCGCCCAAAACACTGGCTCGACTTCAAGCCCTTCGTCATGGCCCACTCGCCCCTGGGGCTCTCGGCGGAGCAGGCCGAAGCAGAGGTCCGACACGCCTGGAGGTCGTCCTACTCGCCGTCCGCCATGAGCTCCGCCATCGAGCGCTTGGAAGCGGCGCCCCTCGTGGACCGTATCATGCACTTGTGCGCACGCTTGGCGTTCCGGGGGATCTATTTTCCGCAAATGAGACGAAGAGACTGGGCGCGGCTGCTGATCGAGAACCGGGGCGCAATTCTCCATGTGGTTCGTCGGGCTCTGGAAATGAAATTTGGCTCGCCGTCGGAGAGGTCTCTGCCCATCAATCCCTCCCAACGCGCCGAGCCTCCAACCCGGCAGGGCACGCCCGAACCAATCGGGCAGTGAGGGCGTCCTTTTTTCCGGCGATGGATCATTTTGAGCCGCAGGCCGTAAGTTCGTAAACACAAGGCGACCAGGGAGGATCAATCTGGAGTCTCCAACGCACCGCCCTTCTTCGCTGTGATTGTCCAAAGCACCGCCCGTGGCGCGCCTGGACTGTCACGAAACAACATCCTTCAATCGGAATAGCCGCGCAATTTCCGGGTCGCCTGATTCTCGGGCCAGCCTTTGAAACGGTGTTCCCTTTGTGTCGCTCGCTTGGCGGAGTGAAGGAAACCGTTTCAGGAAGCGTGCAACCCACCGGGCATCTTTGAGTTGGATGGCGTGCGCAAGGTCATCAAGCTCAATCGCCAGGTGTCCACCCAGCTCGCGAAAATACTCAATGGCCCAACCTGCCGGCGTGGCACCATACTGACTGTCAGTGCGATTAACGTCAGCGCCTCGTTGAACCAGCAGTCTCACGATGTGGCTATGGCCGTTCAGCGCCGCATAGTGTACAGGCGTGGCACCCGACTCGTCTTTTTGGTTCACGAGGCTGTCATCTGCTTCAAGAATGGCATTGACTTGTTCCAGGTTGCCCTGCTTTGCGGCGGCGATCAGGTTGTCTAGGTCGCTCATTGAAGCCCTCCCGAATGCTTCTAAGACCAGCGGGATCGACAGTTGGCGTCGACGGGACGGACGGCGCCTGCGATCCCAACCACCTCCATCCTCAGAAAGTATACCGCAGCGATTCCAAATCCTGTGTGACGCCGCTGTGTTTATTGAACGCCTGCGTAATCATCCGCCATACGGCTTCTGACCAACTGACTATTTTTCAGTTGACGCGGAATTCCCCCGCCGCTAGATTGTCCTCTTAACTCCACGGATTTCACACGGTCAGCGCAGGGTCGTCGGGTTTCGACAATCGAAGTACGTATTCAATTACTATTGGATTAAGCTATTTTACCCAGAAATCCGAGAGTCAGAGGACAGAAGTCAGAATGGATGGATTTTGACTTCCCTTTAGCCTGATAATAGGGATCAGAAATCAATGAGGCATCTAGGATGCTGAGAGACTACATCCAGACAGCGATGCGCCGCGCAGAATACGAATTATTGCCCGATGATGGTTCCTTCTACGGGGAGATACCCGGCTTTGATGGGGTTTACGCGAATGCCGACAAGCTGGAAAAGTGCCGGGAGGAACTGGAGGAGGTTCTGGAGGAATGGATTCTGATGCGAGTGTCCCGGAATCTGCCGTTGCCCGTTGTGGAAGGAATCGAGTTGGTTATTAAAGAAACCGCATAATGGCTCGCCTGGGTCCCATCAAGCGACTGGATTTGGTCCGCCACCTGAAACAGCTTGGATTCAAGGGTCCTTATACGGGTGGGAAGCATCAGTTTATGATCAAAGGCGGCCTGACCTTAACCGTTCCGAACCCGCACAAAGGAGACATCGGAATCGGACTGATGACCCGCATTCTGCGGCAAGCCGGAATTGACAAGGATGAGTGGGAAAAGCTGTAGGCCCGCGCGAGCGCGTGAAAAACTTTTGATTATTGACTTCCCGGAAAAAATAAAGACCTGCTACTCCATAAGTTAGTGCCCCGTATCCGAAGTAAATGGCATATCTCGGCCCGATAATGTCATGCTGACCCCGTTCGCCCTTCCGCTGCGAACGGCCCTGAGCGCAGCGAAGGGGCTCAGGGTAAACTCCGCGAAGCATCCCCGTATTTCGCTGAAAAGGAAAGGGATGCTGTGACCCTTCGCTGCGCTCAGGGTAACAACCCATCGAATTTGTCAATCTTCCGTTACGGCACATTAGATTTAGCCTTTGAGGGTGCTATACCGATGTCAATTGTCGAACCAAGCTCCGATTCAGCGTCATAAATTTCGAACTGCACCTCTACTTATTTTTCAGTTGACGCAGCAACCCCCCGCCGCTAGATTGTCCTCTCAATTCCACGGATTTCACGCGATCCCGGCAACGGCGGCCGCCAGCAAACGCGGGGCGAAGCCGCCCGAGCCGTCCAAAACGGAGATGCCCGATGAGAATAGGAGTTTTTACCGCGCTGTTCGCCAAGCTCAGCCTGGACGAGGTCATCAAAAAGATCAAGCCGCTCGGAATTCGGACGGTGGAGCTAGGGACGGGGAACTATCCCGGCGATCCGCACGTGAAACTAGACTGGCTGAGCTCGCCGGCGAAGCTCAAAGAGTTCCACCAGAAGCTCGACGACCAGGGCATCAGCATCAGCGCCCTGAGTTGCCACGGCAATTCGCTCCACCCCAACAAGAAAACCGCGGACACGCACACGGAGACCAGCCGTCGAACGATTCTCCTCGCCGAAAAGCTCTGCGTGAACCGGGTGATCGATTTCTCCGGCTGCCCGGGCGATTCCGACACGGCAAAATTCCCGAGCTGGTCGCCAACCCCCTGGCCCCCCGACTTCCTGGAGTTGCTCAAATGGCAGTGGGAGAAAAAAGTGATTCCGTACTGGAAAAAGCGCGCCAAGTTTGCCGAAGACCACGGGGTCCGAATCGCCATCGAGATGCACCCGGGCTTCGCCGTCTACAACCCCGAGACCATGCTCAAGCTGCGCGACGCTGCGGGGCCGGCCATTGGATGCAACTTCGACCCCAGCCACATGTTCTGGCAAGGCATTGACCCGTGTGCCGCGGTGCGCCGGCTCGGCGAGGCCGTCTTCCACGTCCACGCCAAGGACACGAAGATTTACACCGTCAACACCACGGTGAACGGCGTGCTCGACACCAAGCCTTACAGCGACGAGCGGAACCGCGCATTCCTGTTCCGCACCGTCGGTTACGGCCACGACGCCGATTTCTGGTGCGACCTGGTCTCCACTCTGCAGATGGTCGGCTACGACGACGTGCTCTCCATCGAGCACGAAGACAGCTTGATGTCCATTGACGAAGGCCTGAGCAAAGCCGCGGGCCTCCTGAACCAGGTGGTGATCAAAGAGAAGCTGCAAGGAATGTGGTGGGCGTGACTCCGAGCTGTCAGCCGTCAGCTTTCAGCATTCAGCGGGCCGGCTTTCCAGCAGATTGAACAATTGATTTCAACGCGCAGGAGTTGGAATTGAGAGATTTTAGGGGCCTCAAGGTTTGGCGCAAGGCCCACGACCTCACGTTGGCTGTGTATCAAGCTACACGTGGCTTCCCGAAGGAGGAATTGTTTGGTCTAACCAGCCAGATTCGCCGCTCATGCGAGTCCATCCCGGCCAACATCGCGGAAGGATGTGGCAGAAGCGGCGGAGCGGAGTTCAATCGCTTCTTGCAAATTGCGATGGGCTCCGCGAGCGAGCTTGAGTATCACCTCTTGCTGAGTCACGACCTTCACCTTCTGAACGGGCTGCAATACAAGCGCCTGTCAAGCGAAGTCACAGAAGT
>VBCJ01000361.1 GCA_005884335.1 Betaproteobacteria bacterium
ACAAGGACCCTGCGCACTTCTCCTTGAAACTTTATACCCGCGCCGGAGAAAATGCACCTCGCGAGAACGCTTTCCCGCGCAGACCTGGCACCGCCCTCTTACTGTTCCAAAAGCGAACAATCGAGGACTTCGCTGTGTCAAAAATGAGAGTCACGCGCGACGCGCGGAGAGTACTCCGGCCGCGCTGGATCGCCGAACGATGATCAGCGTTTCGGCGCGATCACGTACGACGCTTGCTGGGTGCGCTGCCAGGATTATGCTGCGCCGCCGCAATCGTGCGTGCTCGGGCTAGCGCGGCACGCCGCAGCGCTTCATCGCGTCGCCCTGGATTTGCAGATAGCGCTTCCCCGTTTCCCGCACCTGCGGCGGATCGCGGAACACGCCGCCGCGCTCGCCGCCGAGGCTCTGATAGCGCGCCGCGGTCGAGGCTTCCACGAAATCGTCGTAAGCATACTTTTGCGCAATCTCGTCGATCACGCACGCGCACTTGTAGAGGAACTCCTGCTTGCCACCGTTCTTCTGCATGCACTCAAGGACGTACTCCACTCGGTCTACGGTGGGGTAAGCTTTGATGCCTCCCCCCTGCGCCAAGGCGTTGCCGGTAAGCATCATCGCCAGCGCAGCGCCAAGCGCAATTCGGTGGGTCGACGACATGCTCCCTCCTTGATCCTAGAGTGCAATCTGCACGAGGCTCGATGCTAGCACGCAGTTTCACGTCCCGGCTGCAGCCGCGTGGCATAATTGCCGCCAGCCGAGGCAGCGCCCACAAACACCCTGACGCAAGGCTCCCGCTAGTCACGAAGGAGAGGGTCATGCTCCATCCGACCGGTACTCGCGTTCGTTCCATCGACTCAGTCGTCCGGGGTATGTCGCGCAATGAGGGCCCAAGCGCGCCTGAGTATGTGAAGCGTTCCTGGCTGCGCTGTCTCAACGAATATGGCTTGGATCCCGACTCCCGTGCGGATCCCGTAGTGGTTTCGCGTCAGGACCTGCTGGCCCGCAAGGAACAGAACCTCGAGCTTGTTTCTTTCGCTGACGTCGAAATGGCGAACCTCTACCAGCAGCTCGCCGGCTCAGGTTACTCGATCATTCTCACCGATCGCGATGGCGTTTTGCTCTCCTACCATGGCGACCCGAGCTTCAAGCGCGCGGCGTCGCGCGCCGGACTCGTACCGGGTGCGGCTTGGAGCGAGCGGCACGGTGGCACCAACGGCATGGGGACGTGCCTGCTCGAGCGGGCGCCCGTCATCGTCCACCGCGAGCAGCACTTCCTCACCCGCAATACCGGGCTCACTTGTTGCGCCGCGCCGGTTTTCGATCCCCGCGGTGAACTCGTTGCGGTGCTGGACGCTTCCGGAGAGTCGGATCGCGCGCAACAGCACACCCTGGTGCTCGTGAACATGTCGGCGCAAATGATCGAAAACCGTCTGTTCCTCCACCGCTTCCGCGACGCCTTCGTCGTGCGCTTCCACAGCCGACCGGAACTCGTCGGCATGTGGAGCGAAGGGATCATCGCGCTCGACCTTGCCGGCACGATCACGGCGGCGGACCGCAACGCCCTCTTTCAGCTCGGCTGCAAGAGCGCGCACGACCTCGTCAATGCGCCGCTCGAGCGCGTGTTCAACATCTCGCTGGCGACTTTGATCCAGCGCAGCCACAAGCAGTCGTTTCACCCGCTGCCGATCTACGAGGCACGTCACGGCGGTCGCTTTTTCGCCGTCGCGTACGGGCCCGAGTCCAAGGGGGGCGCCGGCGTGACGCACGTTGCGCTGCGCGGCGAGCCTTCGACCCCGACCGCGAGCCGCAGCGCTCTCGATGAACTGGACTTCGGCGACCCGTTGATGGCGCGCAATATCCAAGCGGCGAAACGGGTCCTGTCACGCGACGTCCCGATGCTGCTGCTCGGCGAAACGGGAACCGGCAAGGAGTTTTTCGCGCGCGCCTTGCACGCCGCAAGTGAGCGCGCCGACAAGCCTTTCGTCGCAGTCAATTGCGCGTCGATGCCCGAAGCTGAGATTCAGAACGAGCTGTTCGGGTGTCGTCCAGGAGGGATCGCTGCCGCAACCGGTGAGGGTCAGCCTGGCAAAATCGTACAGGCCGACGGCGGCACGTTGTTCTTGGACGAGATCGGCGACTTGCCGTATCCGCTCCAGGCTCGACTGCTGCACGTTTTGGAGGAGCGCGAAGTGATCGCGCCGGGCGCCGAAGCGCCGATCAAGGTCGGCATCCGGCTGGTGAGCGCGACGCACTGCAAGCTGGAGGAGAAGATCCGGCGGGGCGAGTTTCGCGAGGATCTCTTCTATCGGCTGCAGGGCCTCATGTTGACGCTGCCGCGGCTCGCCGATCGAACGGACAAGCGCGCGCTCATCCGACATATCTTCGCCCAAGAAGCGGCCGCTGCGCCGAAGGTATCGCTCAGCGAGGATCTCATCGACGCGCTCTGTACCCATCAATGGCCGGGCAACATCCGCCAATTGCGCAACGTGCTGCGAGCGATGATTGCGCTCCGCGCGAGCGATTTGCTCGAACTAGCAGATCTGCCTTCGGACTATGGTCTCGGCCCGCGGCCCGCGCAGCCGGCGCCCCCGCCCGAGACGGACTCGCTCAATCCGCTCGGAAGAGCGGAGCGCGAGGCCTTGCTCCGGGA
>VBCJ01000014.1 GCA_005884335.1 Betaproteobacteria bacterium
TGTCTCTCCCTTGCGGCAGCATCCTGAACCTAAGCGCGCGCGAGCGCGGTCCTGACGCGTTCCGGCGTGAGCGGCACGCGGCGCAGCCGCACGCCGGTCGCATCGAAGAATGCGTTCGCCACCGCCGCCGGGATGACGCGGATCGAGGGCTCGCCCGCCCCCGTGGGCGCGATCTCCGGACGGTTGATCAGCACGACCTCGATGGCCTCGGGCGCGTCGCGGATCTCCAGGATCGGATAGCTCATCCAGTCGACGCTGGTCACCTTCTCGCGATCGAAACGCACCTCCTCGAAGAGCGTGCGCGACAGCCCCTGCACCACGTTGCCTTCGATCGTGTCGCGCAGCCCTTGGGGATTGACGATCAGCCCGCAGTCGTGGGCGACCGTGAATTTCCTCCCCCAGATGCGCCCGCTCTTGCGCTCGACTTCGATCTCAGCGACCACCGCCACGAGGGTGCCGTTGCGCTGCGCGTAGGCGATGCCGCGGCCCGACACGATGTCGCCGGAGCGCGCGGCGCGCGGCGCTTGACGCGGCTGCCAGCCGGCCTTTTCGGCCGCTGCCTTGATCACCGCCGCGTCGCGCGGGGCGGTGACGTATCTCAGCCGGAACGCAACCGGGTCTTCGCCCGCGGCGACGGCCAGCTCGTCGATGAACTGCTCGCTGCCGAACTGGATCTGCGGTCCCACCGGATCGCGCAGGTGCGAGCTCCTGAGCGGCGAGTTGGCATCGAGGAGCGGCGGGATCACTTCCCAGGCGAGCAGCTTGTTGTCGAAACCGTAGGCTTCGGCGGGCACGCCGAAGTCGATGCTCGGTTTGGGCGGCAGTCCGATCGACATCCCGGCGAGGCTGTCGCGCGGATCCGATTCGTTCGTATCGATGTTCCGGCGCGAGAAGCCCTTGGAAACGAACTCGTACGCGATCACCTTTCCCGAGGCATCGAGAGCGGCGCGGCCGCGGTGCACGGACGCCGGGCCCTTCGGATCCCAGGCGATCCCGTCGTTCCTCATGCCCTGCACGCGCACCGGGCGCCCTGTGAGCTTGGAGAGGAGCGCCGCATCGAGCGCGGCATCCCCGGCGTCGTTGCGTCCATAGGAGCCGGGTCCGGTCACCCAGATCGCCCGCACTTTTTCAGGAGGCACGTCGAGGAGCCGCGCCACCCCGGTCTGGACGAAGTGCGGCTTTTGCGAGCCGGTCCAGACGGTGACGCCGTCCGCGCGCACGTCGGCGACCGCGCAGGCGGGCCCCATGCTGGCGTGCGACTGGAACGGCCACTCGTACTCGGCTTCCACGATTTTCGCCGCGGTCTTGAACGCGCCCTCCAAGTCGCCTTTCTTGACCGGGTCTTCGCGCTTCACCACGGGCGCCTTGCGGATGTGGTCGTAGAGCTCCGCCATCGGCGGGAAGGGATCCTTCTTCGTTTCGTTCCACGAGATCTTGAGCATGCGCGAGGCGCGCACCGCGTCCCACTCGTGATCGGCCACCACCGCGACGAAATCCTTTTCGCGGACCACGCGCGCGCCCTTGACCGCACGGATCGAGCCCTCATCGACTGCGCCCACGGTGCAGGCGGCGCGCGAGCACCGGATGACCCGGGCGTGAAGCATCTTCGGGAGAGAAATATCGGTCACGTACTTGTCGGTGCGGTAGACCTTCCCCGCGACGTCGCGGCGCGGGAGCGATTTCCCGACCACGCGGTATTCCGAAGGCGACTTCGGCTTTGCCTGGACCTTGATGTCCATGGGATTGCCGATCTGCTTGTTCCACTCGACCTGGTGGTGGAAGTGGCGCCCGCCGATCAGCTCGGCATAACTCGTTTTCTTCGCTGGATCCGAAACAGCGCTTATCACGCCGTCGTCGACGCGCAACTGCTCGAGCGGAAGCCCGAATTTCTGCGAAGCCGATTGCAGCAGCAGCCGGCGCGCTTCGGCCGCCGCGCTGCGCAAGGGGCGGGCGCCGGTCTGGATTCCGGTGCTGCCGGAAGCTCCCCCCTGGTTGCAGGTGAGCGCGGTGTCGCCCATGACGACCTCGACCTTGGCGACGTCGACGTCGAGCTCGTCGGCGACGATCTGGGCGATCGCGATGTCGAGCGACTGGCCCATGTCCATCTTGCCGAAGAATGCGGTGACGCGTCCGTCGGGCGCGATCGCCACCCAGGAATCGAGCTCGGTCGGGAGGAGCGGCGGCTTGCCGCCCGCGGCTTGCGCGAGTGCCTCCCCGACGAACGCCGGCCCGGCGGCGGAGACGACGAGCGCTCCGGAAGCCTTCAGGAACTCGCGGCGGGAAAGTGACAGATCGATGCGTGCGCTCATGTCATTCTCCTAGGCCATCTGTGTCTGGGCGCGCTTGATCGCGCGCATGATCGCCGCGTGCGTCGCGCAGCGGCACTTGAGCCCGGCGAGCGCGTCCCGGATCTCGGCGTCGGTCGCCTTCGGCTTGTTCTTCAGGAACGCCGCGGCGGTCATGATCCAGCCGTTGATGCAGTAGCCGCACTGCGGCACCTGCTCTTCGACGTAGGCGGCCTGCAGCGGATGCGGCTTCTCCGGGGTGCCGAGGCCCTGGAGCGTGGTCACCTTCTTGCCCGCAACCGCCGAGAGCGGCATCACGCAGGAGCGCACCGGCTCGCCGTCCAGATGCACGGTGCAAGCGCCGCACTGCGCGAGTCCGCAGCCGAAGTGCGGATTGCTCATCCTGAGGTCGTTGCGCAGCGCGTACAGGAGCGGCATGCTCGGGTCGGCGTTGACCGCCACCGATCTTCCGTCGACGGCGAATTTGATGCTTGCCATGGAGCCTCCTTTGGATGTGCGGCCGGGTGGATACTGGCCTGTCGATGTCGTGAAACTAGTGTAGACCCGGGGCGATGCCTGCGCAACGCAATAGCGGCACTCGCCGCGGTGGTACGATACGCCGTTGATTCTGGCGAGGAGGAGTCGAGAGCGGTGAAAACGGGCGCGCGCGAAACCGGGATCGATCTCGAGCGGTTCAGGCTGCGCCGTTTTGTAGAGGAATTGCGACAGGCGGGCGAGCTCGAAGTGCACGCCGAAACCGCGGAGCTCGCGGGGGTCGCCCCGGCGCTCGAGGGCAACGCCAATGCGGTGCTGTTCGAGCGCCTCGGCAGGGAAGGCGCGCAGCTCGTCGGCAACGTCATGGGCAGCCGCGCGCGCCTGGCGCGCGCATTCGGTGTCGCGCCCGACCGGCTGCTCGCCGAAGTGCTTCGCCGCCTGCGCGCGACGCCGCAAGTGGTCGAAGTGCCGCGCGAGTCGGCGCCGGCCCAGGAAATCGTGCTGACCGGCGACAAGGCGGACCTGACCGCGTTGCCGGTCAACCTGCAGCACGGCATGGACGGCGGTCCGTACATCTCGGCCTCGATCGATTTCGTACTCGACCCCTCGAGCGGCTGGACCAACGTCGGCGTGCGCCGCCTGATGCTGCGCGGCCGGCGCGAGGCCGGCGTCGATCTCAATTCGCCCTCCGACCTGCGCGCGCTCTACGAGGCGGCGACGAGGCAGGGGCAACGGCTGCCGGTCGCTTTCGTCGTCGGCTCGCACCCTGTCGACTACGTCGCCGCGGTGATGCGCCTGCCGGTGGACGAACTGGGGCTCGTGGCGAGCCTGCGCGACGCGCCGCTCGCGGTGGTGAAGTGCGTGAGCTGCGATATCCGCGTTCCGGCCGATGCCGAATGGGTGCTCGAGGGCTATCTCGACGAACGCGGGCATGTCGAGGCCGAGGGCCCCTACGGCGAGTTCCTCGGCTACTACGGCGGCGTGAAGCAGAATCCCGTGTTCCATCTCACCGCGGTCACGCGGCGCCGCGACGCGCTGTTCCAGACCGCCACCATAGGCGGCCGTAACCTCGCCCGCACCGATACGGCGCAACTCAACGCGCTGCGCACCGAGGTGATGGTCTGGCGCGCCCTGGAGACCGCGGTGCGCGAGACGAAAGCCGTGTACGCGACGCCCTCGAGCGGCGGCATGTACAACCTGCGCATCGCCCTGCGCCAGCGCGTGCCCGGCGAGGCGCGCAACGCCATCGCCGCGGCGTTCGGCTCCCTCGCCAACGTCAAGCACGTCTTCGTCGTCGACCCCGACGTGGATATTTTTTCCGACGAGCAGATGGACTGGGCGCTTGCGACGCGCCTCCAGGCGGACCGCGACCTCGTGGTGCAGTCGGGCTTCCGCACCCTGCCGCTCGACCCGTCGCTGCGCGGCGCCCGAACCGGTGCGAAAGCCGGTTTCGATCTGACGCTGCCGATGGGCGAGGCGCGCGGAATCGAATCCACGATCCCGGAGCCGCCGCGCTTCGAAGGCGCGCGCTTCGCCTCGGTCGAGGCCGCGCTTGCCGCGGGACCGAAGACTTTCGAGGCGCTGATGGCGGCGCTTGCGAGCCGCGACGGGCGCGAAGTGGTGCTCGCGCTGGAGGCGCTGCGCTCGGACGGACGGCTCGCCAGAGAGAAGGACGGCCGCTACGCGTTGAGGTCGTAGCCTTCATCACAACGTAATCTCCGCGTGCGATGGTGTGCGGCGACGAGGGCGATCACGGACGCTGACTCGCTCCGAAGCAGCCCGTAAAAAGGGCACCGAGGCAACCCTCCGTGCCCTTTTTGTCGGCGCGCGCATGGGGCAGCGTTTTTCGACAGCCTGCTAGACTCTGCCCGTATGGACCGGGCAAACGCGATGGAGGCGAGACAGCGGCGCGCTTACCTCGTCGCCGCGCTGCTCTTTTCGATGGCGGCCGGGGTCGCCGCGCAGGAAGCGCGCGTTCCGGGGACTGAAGCTCACCGCATCGACGAACCGGTGTTCGGCGGGCAGATGGTCGTCTACGAGGCCGGCCGCGGCAATGCGCGCGGGATCCTGCTGGTGCACGGGATCGGCGACGAGGCAGCGCGCGATTTCCGCGACCACATCGCCTGGCTGCAGAAGTCCTTTCACGTCCTTGCCGTGGATCTGCCGGGATTCGGGCAGTCCGACAAGGCGAATGCCCTCTATTCGCCCGGCAACTACGCGCGCGTCCTCAAGCACGTGGCCGATCGCTTCGTGCGCGGCCCGTTTGTGCTGGTGGGGCATTCCATGGGCGCGGTGGTCGCGCTGCGTTACGCGGCGATGCATCCGGAGGACGTGCGACTGCTCGTCGTGGTCGATGCGCCCGGCATCCTGCATCGATACTCCGTCACCAGCCAGTATCTTGCGCACTTGGGACTGGAATTCGTGCCGCCCGCCGCAGAGCCGCTCGACTGGCTTACCAACCTCGCGCGCAAAGTCCTCGCGCCGCTCGAGCAGCTGCATTTCGACCCGCAGGTCATCCTGTCGAGCCCGCAACTGCGCCAGAGCCTGCTCCGAGCCGATCCCGCGAAGATCGCCGGCCTCGCGGTGGTGAGTGAGGATCTTCGCCGGGAGCTGCCCAAGATCCGCGCCGACACCTTGATCGTCTGGGGCGCGCAGGACACGCTCGCGCCGCTTCGCACCGGCAAAGTGCTCGAGATGAAATTGCCGCGCGCGCGGCTGGCGGTCATCGAGCGCGCGGCGCACGAGCCGATGCTCGAAGCGCCCGAGCGCTTTCGCGCGGTGCTGGAGCCGTTCCTGGAGCGCGGTCTGCCGCCGGCGCCGGCGAGCCCCGCCGCTCCACTGGCAAAGCATGGCGACGGAAGCTGCCTGCGCGAGCGCAATCGGGTGTTCGAGGGCGAGTACGACAGCCTGTCCCTCGACGGCTGCCAGCAAGTTCAAATACGCAACGCGCGCGTGCGCGAGCTGCGCATCCTCGACTCCACCGTCACGATAGACGACAGTCGCATCGGCGGCGGCGAGACGGGCCTGCACGCGCGCAGCTCCACTGTCGTCGTCACCGGCGGGCGCGTCGAGGGAAACGTGGCGATCACGGCGTCGGCGAGCCGGCTCGATCTCGCCGCCGTCGAGGTCGAAGGGCGCGAGGCGGCAGTGACCGCGCCGTTGAGATCCTATGTCGTGTTCTCGCTCTGCCGGGTGCGCAGCCCCCGCACCCAGGGCGAAGTGCACGAGTTCTACGCGGTCACCGCGAAGAACCCGCTGTAGACGTATTCCCTTACGTACGTCCCTGCAGGGCGGCGATGCGCTCCTCGATCGGCGGGTGGCTGGAGAAGAGCGCCGCCCATCCCGGTGCGCCGTTCACGCCCGCCGCGGCAAGCGACTGCGGCAGCGCGCCCGGCTGCATGCCGCCCAGGCGCATCAGGGCACCGATCATAGGCTGCGGCGTACCGAGAAGCCGCGCCGAGCCTGCGTCGGCGCGGAACTCGCGCTGGCGCGAGAACCACATGACGATAATCGAGGCGAGGATCCCGAACACGATCTGGCTGACGATCACCGTGATGTAGAAGCCCGGCCCGATGCCGCGCTCGGTGCGGAACACGGCCTTGTCCACGATGAAGCCCACGACGCGTGACAGGAAAAACACGAAGGTATTGAGCACGCCCTGTATGAGCGTGAGGGTCACCATGTCGCCGTTGGAAACGTGGGTGATCTCGTGGCCGAGCACCGCTTCGACCTCCTCGCGGCTCATCGATTCGAGCAGGCCGGTCGAGACTGCGACCAGCGCCGAATTCTTGAATGCACCGGTCGCAAAAGCGTTCGGCGCGCCTTCGTACACGGCGACGTCCGGCATGCCGATATTCGCCTTGTCGGCGAGGCGCTTCACGGTGTCCACCAGCCAGCGCTCATGCGTGCCTTCGGGCGACTTGATGATGTGCGCGCCCGTCGACCATAGCGCTATTTGTTTGGAAATGAGGAGCGATATGAACGAGCCGCCAAAACCCATCAACAGCGAAAACCACAGGAGCGATTCGAGATCGAGGCCGTTCTGCGTGAGGAACCGGTCTACACCGAGCACGCTCGCGATCACCGACAGAAGCAGGACCACGGCCAAGTTGGTGGCGAGGAAGAGAACGATGCGTTTCATGGGTTCAGTCTCCGCGTGTGAGAAGTCAGCGGCAAGGTGGGGTCGTAACTCGGGGATTTCAAGGGTGCGCGGAGGGCATCAGGCCCGCGATTGTATCCCTTCCGCGAAGCTGCGGGGTCGTTCCCCAAAAACAAAAACGCGGGAGGTCCCGCCTTTCTGGCCCTGCGCGGCCCGTCGGGGCCGGTGCGGCTTTTAGCTCTTGGATTCGGCCTTCTTGCCTTTGGCTTTGGCCTTTTTCTTGCCTTCCGACTTGGCGGCCTTCTTGCTCCCCGCTTTCGCGGGCGCCGCCGGAGTCGCGGATTGCGCGGGCGCCGCCGGCGTGGCGGGCGTCTGCGCTGCGACCTCGAGAGTCGTGCCTGCGAATGCGGCGACCATCAGGACTGCGATCAGCTTTTTCATTTGGAACCTCGCTAAGAGTTGATGTCCATTCCCGCGGACATGTACCCGATAAACGCGAGCCTGCCGCCCGCGTTGACCCTATGCCCCAATTGATTTGCAATTGTCGCCCACGGGCGACGGCTTTTGCACTCCCGTACAATTCGTAACAAATGCCTCGGGAAAAAATCACGCTCGGGTTCATCGGCGCGGGCCGCGTCGGCACGGGGCTCGCGTCGGGGTTCGCGCGGGCCGAGGTCGAAGTCCTCGCCGTCGCGAGCCGGAGCGTCGCTTCCGCGCGAGCGCTCGCGAAGCGCGTTCCGGGCGCGCGCGCCTGCGCGCCGCAGGAAGTCGCGGACCGCGTCGACATCGCGTTCCTCACCGTGCCCGACGATGCGATCGCAGCGGTCGCATCGAGCCTCAGGTGGCGCGCGGGCTCGGCCTGCGTGCACTGCAGCGGCGCCGCCGATCTCGACGTTCTGAAAAAGGCCGTCGCCGACGGCGCGCTCGCGGGTGGTTTTCATCCGCTGCACATGTTCGGAGAAGCCGGAGAGTCTGCCGGCGCGCTCGCGGGCTGCGCGATCGCGCTCGCCGGTCCCGATATGCTCGTGGAAAAGCTCGAGCGACTCGCACGCGTCCTGGGCGCAAAGCCGCTGCGCCTGCCCGAGGGCGGACGCGCGCTGTATCACGCCGCGGCCAATTTCTCCGGCGCCTTCGTCATCGCGCTCATCCAGGAAACAATCTCGCTGTGGGGCAAGCTCGGGATCGCGGAGGCCGACGCGCTCGCCGCGCTCCTGCCCCTTTTGCGCGGCACCGCGGACAACGTCGAGAGGCTGGGCGCGGCGGGCGGCCTGGGAAGCGCGATCGCGCGCGGCGACGCCGGAACCGTCCGCAGGCACCTCGACGTCCTCGCAAGGGTAGCGCCCGATTCGCTCGAGCTCTACCGCATCCTGAGCCTGCGCACCATTCCGCTCGCGCTCGCCAAGGGCACGCTCAAGCCCGAGGCGGCGAAGGAGATCACGGCGCTCCTTGAGAAATCAATTGTGAAAAGCGTAGACTGACGACCGGAATGTTACGCGTCTACGGCGACCTGCAGTCGGGGAACTGCTACAAGGTGAAGCTGCTGCTCGCCCAGCTCGGCCGGCCGCACGAGTGGATCCACGTCGACATTCTCGAGAAGCAGACGCGGACGCCGGCCTTTCTCGCGAAGAACCCGAACGGCAAGATTCCACTGCTAGAGATGGAGGATGGGGTCTGTCTCCCGGAGTCCGACGCCATTCTCCACTATCTCGCGGAGGGAACGCCTTTCCTGCCTTCGGAGCGCCTGCTTCACGCGCAGGTGCTGCAGTGGCTCTTCTTCGAGCAGTACAGCCACGAGCCCTATATCGCGGTGGCGCGCTACATCATCCGTTACCTCGGGCGCCCGGCGCAACATGAAACCAGGCTCCAGGAGAAGATGGCGCCCGGCTACGCTGCGCTCGAAGTCATGGAGAAACATCTGGCGGGCCGGAGCTTCTTCGTGGCCGAACGGTACACGATCGCCGACATCGGGCTCTATGCCTACACGCACGTGGCCCACGAAGGAGGCTTCGAGCTCTCGCGCTTTCCCGCCGTGAGGGCATGGCTCGGGCGCGTGAGGGGCCAGCCCGGACATGTCGCCATGAGCGGGGAGTAGCGATGCCCGGCAAAAAATCGAGGACGGACGACGCGGTGCGGGTGCGTTACCGCTCGACGAAGTCCTTGCCGAGGGCGGAGGTGCTGCGCCTGTACCGGTCGGTTCAATGGTCTGCGGCCAGGAAACCCGATCGTCTCGTGCGCGCGCTCAGGCGCTCGCATTCCGTCGTCACGGCCTGGGTCAGGGGCTCGCTCGTGGGCCTGGGGAACGCTCTTTCAGACGGAAGCCTGGTCGTGTATTACCCGCACATGCTGGTGCTCCCTGAGTTCCAGGGTCGGGGCATCGGGCGGGAGCTGATGAAACGGCTGATGAAGCGATATCGCGGATTTCACCAGCACATACTGATCGCCGAGGCAACAGCGGTCTCGTTCTACCGCAAGTGCGGGTTCAAGCGCGCGGGCAAGACCGATTCGATGTGGGTGTTCAAGGGAAAGGAGCACGGGTAGCGCGCGCTACCTCGAGACCGCCTTCGGCCGCGTCCCCGGCGCCGGCGGGCCGATTCCGCTCCGCAGGAATTCGAGCAGCTTGGCGAGCTGGCTCGACGCTTGTCTGCGCACCGCCTCGACGTCGCAGCCGTTCCAGTCGTAGAAGCCCTTGCCCGCCGAAAGCCCGGTTCGGCCGAGGGCGACCATCGTCTGGAGCATCGGATTGGGGGTCGCGTTGTGGAACAGCTTCGGCACGATCGACTCCTGGGCGTCGGCGTGGATCTTGAGGCCGCTGATGTCCTTCTGCTGGATGAGCCCGTTCAGGCACATGCGCGGCGCGAGCATCCGCTGCGCGGCGTGGTCGATGTCCTCG
>VBCJ01000015.1 GCA_005884335.1 Betaproteobacteria bacterium
AGGAACGCATGAACGCCCCCGCCCCCCATCACGAAATCACCCTCGACGATAAATACGCGCTGCAGTCCGGGCGCGCCTTCATGACCGGTACGCAGGCGCTGGTGCGCCTGCCGATGCTGCAGCGGGTCCGCGATCTCGCCGCAGGGCTGAACACCGCCGGATTCATTTCCGGGTATCGCGGCTCGCCGCTCGGTGGATTCGACCAGGCGCTTTGGAAGGCAAAGAAGTTCCTCGACGAGCATCACGTCAAATTCCAGCCGGGAGTCAACGAAGACCTCGCCGCCACCTCGATCTGGGGCACGCAGCAGGTCAACCTGTACCCGGACGCGAAATACGACGGCGTGTTCGCGATGTGGTACGGCAAGGGGCCGGGCGTCGACCGCTGCGGCGACGTCTTCAAACACGCCAACTCCGCGGGCACCTCCAAGCATGGCGGCGTGCTCGTGCTGGCGGGCGACGACCACGCGGCCAAGTCCTCCACCCTCGCGCACCAGAGCGAGCACATATTCAAGGCCTGCTGCATCCCGGTTCTCAATCCGTCCAGCGTCCAGGAATATCTGGACCTCGGCCTGCACGGCATCGCCATGTCGCGTTTCTCCGGCTGCTGGGTGGCATTCAAGTGCGTGACCGACGTGGTCGAGTCGGGCGCCGTGGTGGAGATCGACCCGCAGCGCGTGAAGAGCGTCATGCCGGCCGACTTCGCCATGCCGCCGGGGGGTCTCAACATCCGCTGGCCCGACGCCTTCCTCGAGCAGGAGGCGCGGCTGCTCGACTACAAGGTCTACGCGGCGCTCGCCTACTGCCGCGCGAACAAGCTCGATCGAATCGTCTGGGACTCCCCGCGTGCGCGCCTCGGGATCGTGACGACGGGGAAGTCGTTCGGCGACACCATGCAGGCGCTCGCCGATCTGGGCATCGACGAGGCGCTCGCGCGCGAGGCCGGCATCCGCGTCTACAAGGTGGCGATGAGCTGGCCGCTCGAGCCGCAGGGGGCGCGGCGCTTCGCCGAAGGACTCGAAGAGATCCTGGTCGTAGAGGAAAAGCGCCAAGTCATCGAGTACCAGATCAAGGAGGAGCTGTACAACTGGCGCGAGGGCCTGCGCCCGCCACGCGTGGTCGGCAAGTTCGACGACAACGGCGAATGGTCGATCGCCGAAGGCAAGCCCGCGGGGAACTGGCTGCTGCCCGCGCACTACGAGCTGTCGCCTGCGTTGATCGCCAAGGCGCTCGCCGCGCGCCTCGCCAAACTCGGGCTGGATCGCGCGCTAGGCGAGCGCTACCGCGAGCGGGTTGCCTATCTCGATTTCAAGGAAAAGGCGCTCGCGAAACCCCGCGTCGTGGCGAGCCGCCTCCCCTACTTCTGCTCCGGCTGCCCGCACAACACTTCGACCCAGGTTCCCGAGGGGAGCCGGGCCATGGCCGGAATCGGCTGCCACTTCATGGCGGTCTGGATGGACCGCAGCACTTCGACGTTCACCCACATGGGCGCCGAAGGCGCGCCCTGGATCGGGCAGGCGCCGTTCACCGAATGCCCGCACGTGTTCGCCAACATCGGTGACGGCACCTACTACCACTCGGGACTGCTCGCGATCCGCGCCGCAGTCGCAGCCGGGGTCAGCATGACCTACAAGATCCTCTACAACGACGCGGTGGCGATGACCGGCGGCCAGCCCTTCGACGGACCGCTCGACCCGGCGATGGTGTCGCGCCAGATCGCCGCCGAAGGCGTGAGCCCGATCGTCGCGGTCGTGGACGAGAAAGAGCCGTTGCCGGCGGGACTGGCCTGGGCTCCCGGAACGACGATCCGGCCGCGCGAGCAGCTCGATGCGGTGCAGCGCGAGTTGCGCGAGAAAAAAGGCGTGTCGGCGATCATTTACGTGCAAACCTGCGCCACCGAGAAGCGCCGACGCAGGAAGCGCAGCGAGTTCCCCGACCCGTCCAGGCGCGTGGTCATCAACGAGATGGTCTGTGAAGGCTGCGGCGATTGCAGCGTCCAGTCGAATTGCCTTTCGGTCGAGCCGCTCGAGACCGAGTTCGGTCGCAAGCGCACCATCAACCAGTCCTCCTGCAACAAGGACTACTCCTGCCTGAAGGGATTCTGCCCGAGCTTCGTCACGGTCGAAGGCGGCAATCTGAAGAAGGGCAAGGCCTCCTCTTCGCAAGGGGAAGCGGAATTTGCGTTCCTGCCGCAATCGAGGCAGAACGCTCTCGATCACCCCTTCGGGGTCCTCGTCACGGGAATCGGCGGAATGGGCGTGATCACCATCGGCCAGATCTTGGCGATGGCGGCGCACCTCGAAGGCAAGGGCGCCACCGTGCTCGACATGAGCGGCCTCGCTCAAAAATTCGGCCCGGTGATGTCGCACGTGAGGATCGCGCCCTCGCCCGAGGAGCTCCATTCGGTGCGCGTCGGCACCGGCGCCGCCGACCTCGTGCTCGGCTGCGATCTCGTCGTGACCTCGGGCTCCGAGGCACTTTCGAAGATGAACGACAAGCGCACCAAAGTGCTCATCAACGCGACGGTATCGCCGACCGCCGATTTCGTGAAGAACCCCGACTGGCAGCTTCCCGGAGCCGACCTGCAGGCGGATATCGTCGATGCCGCGGGCGCGAAAAACGTCGAATTCGTACCGGCCGGGAAGCTCGCCACCGCGCTGATGGGCGATGCCATCGCCACCAACATGTTCATGCTCGGCTACGCCTTCCAGAAGGGCCGGGTCCCGCTCGCGGAAGGATCGCTCGTTCGTGCGATCGAGCTGAACGGGGTTGCCGTCGAATTCAACAGGAAGGCCTTCCTATGGGGGCGGCGCGCCGCAATCGATCTTGCGCGGGTGGAGCGGCTCGCGACTCCGGCCGAGATCATTCCGATCTCTCAGGCGTTCTCGCGCAACCTCGACGAGCTGATCGCGCGCCGGGTCGAGTTCCTCACCCGCTACCAGGACAGCGCCTATTCCGAGCGATACCGCAAGCTGGTCGAGCGGGTGCGCTCGGTGGAAGCGCACAAGACGGGCGCCGAAGGAAAATTCCCGCTCACCGAGGCCGTCGCAAGATATTACTTCAAGCTCATGGCCTACAAGGACGAGTACGAAGTGGCGCGGCTTTACACCGATCCCGGGTTTGCGCGAAAAATCGAAGGCATGTTCGAAGGCGGCTACAAGCTCAAATTCCACCTTGCTCCGCCGATCTTCAACAAGCCCGATCCGCGCACCGGTGAGGCGAGGAAGTCGGAGTTCGGCCCCTGGATGATGGCGGCGTTCCGCATTCTCGCGAAACTGAAGGGCTTGCGCGGCACGCCGTTCGACGTCTTCGGGATGAGCGAGGAGCGCAAGGCCGAACGGCGGCTGATCGGCGAGTACGAGGCGACCGTCGCCGAGCTGCTCGAGCACCTGGACGGCGAGAACCAAAAGCTCGCGGTGGAGATCGCGAGCGTACCCGAGCACATCCGCGGCTTCGGCCACGTCAAGCGGCGCCATCTGGGCGAGGCGAAGAAAAAGGAAGCCGAACTGATCGCCGCATTCCGAGCGTCGCGCCCCTCGGCGAGAGCCGCGTAGCGTGTCCCTCACCCGCGCCGATCTCGAGAACGACCTGCTGCGGGCGACGTTTCGCAGGTTCAATCCGGAGGTGCGGGTGCTCTCCGACGCGGAGCAGGAAGCCTCGCTACGGGAAGTTCTCGACCGGCACAAGCCGGGCGCGGACGTATGGCTGTTCGGCTACGGCTCGCTCGTCTGGAACCCGATCGTCCATTACGAAGAGCGGCGCGTCGCGCGGCTGCACGGCTTTCACCGCAGCTTCTGCCTGTGGTCGCACGTCAACCGCGGCTCGCTGCAAAGGCCCGGGCTCGTGCTCGGCCTCGATTCGGGCGGCAGCTGCCGCGGCGTGACGTATCGCATCGCCGCTCACCACGCGGCGGACGAGCTGCGCCTGCTGTGGCGGCGCGAAATGGTGCTCGGCGCCTACGCACCGCGCTGGGCGAAGGTCGACTCGGGCGGGGAAACGCTGCGGGCGGTCGCCTTTTTCGTCAACCGCTCGCACCCCAACTACGCCGGCAAGCTGCCGCTCGAAACGGTGATCAAGACCTTGGTGAGCGCGCGCGGCCAGCTCGGAACACCCGCCGAATACCTGCTCGAGACGGTGCGCGGATTGATCGAGCACGGCGTGCGCGACCCGTACCTGATCGAGCTTCGCAAGCGCGTGCTCGCCGTCCACCCCGAGCTTGCCGTCTCGCACGCGCGTTAGCTGACTCCGCGCTGACGGAGTAGGCCGATGGGCGTAGTTGCTAGAACGCCCGTCCGCGCCCAGACTATCGTGATACGCTGGTTCTCCCGGCGTGCGAGAAGGGCAATTGGCCAAGATCGTAGTCATCGAAGACGACCTTACGTTCCTGGACCTGTTGCGAGTGCACTTGGCGGGCGCGGGGCACGAGGTGCTGACCGCCGAGGACGCGGTGCTCGGTTTGCGCGCCATCATCGCGAGCGCACCCGACCTCATCCTGCTTGACCTCGCGGTGCCCTATCTGGACGGATTCGAGATGATCGAGGCGCTGCGCACCGATCCGGCGACCCGGAATATTCCGGTGATCGTGCTCACCGGACGCGGCGACGACGAGACCTACTCACGGGCGCGCGAGCTCGGCGCCGCCCAGCTGCTCACCAAGCCTGTCGAACGCGACCTGCTGATGAGGGCGATCGACGGGCAGCTCGGTTCGAGCAAGCCGCATCCCGGGAAAAAATAAGAGAACTACCGCGCTTTCGCTTCCTCGCGCAGGGCGCGTCGCAGGATCTTCCCTACGTTCGTCTTGGGCAATTCCTTCCTGAATTCGATGGTCTTGGGCCGCTTATAGCCGGTCAGGTTGGCCTCGCAGTGGGCTCGGATGTCGGCTTCGGTGAGCGAGGCGTCCCTCTTCACGACAAAGAGCTTGGGAACTTCGCCGGAGTGCTCGTCGGGCACGCCGATGACCGCGCATTCGAGCACGCCGGGGAGCATCGCGACCACCGCCTCGATCTCGTTCGGGTACACGTTGAACCCGGACACCAGGAGCATGTCCTTCTTGCGATCGACGATCCTCACGTAGCCCTTCTCGTCCATCACGCCGACGTCTCCGGTGGCGAGGAACCCGTCGGGGCCGAGCACCTTGGCGGTCTCGGCCGGGCTGTTCCAGTAGCCCTTCATCACCTGGGGGCCGCGCACCCAGATCTCGCCGGGCGAGCCGAGCGGGACTTCCCTTCCGTCGTCTGCGCGCAGGATCACTTCCGTCGAAGAGATCGGCAGTCCGATCGACCCGTTGTAGTCCTTGAGGTCCAGCGGATTGACGGTCACCGCGGGCGAGGTCTCCGACAGCCCGTAGGCCTCGATGAGCGTGCAGCCGGTCATTTTCTTCCAGCGGTCGGCCACCGCCTTCTGCACCGGCATGCCGCCGCCGAGGGCGACCTTCAGACCGGAGAAATCGATCTTCGCGAAATCCGGGTGGTTCATGAGCGCATTGAACAGCGTGTTCACCCCGGTGAACATGGTGAACTTATGCTTCTGCAATTCCTTCACGAATCCGGGAATGTCGCGCGGATTGGTGATGAGGATGTTGCATCCGCCCGCTTTCATCATGAGCAGGCAGTTGGCCGTGAGCGAGAGGATATGATAAAGCGGCAAGGCAGTGACGATCGCCTGCGGCTCGTCCTCCTTCACGAAAGGTCTCAACCACGCCGCGGCCTGCTCGAGGTTGGCAAGGATGTTGCGGTGCAGGAGCACGGCGCCCTTTGACACACCGGTCGTGCCTCCCGTGTACTGCAGGAACGCGACGTCCTCGTGACCGACGTCGACGCGCCTGAGATCGAGCCGCTCTCCCTCCCGGATCATTGCGTTGAAGCGGATCGTGCCCGGGATCTTCCATCGGGGTACCATTTTTTTCACGTGGCGCACGACGAAATTCACGATCGCCCCCTTTGCGCCGAGCAGGTCACCGAGCGCCGCGATCACCACGTGCTTCACGGGAGTCCTCGCGATCAGCTGCTGGAGCACGTGCGCGAAGTTCTCCAGAATCACGATCGCCTCGGAACCGGAGTCCTTCAGCTGGTGCTCGAGCTCGCGCGCGGTGTAGAGCGGATTGACGTTGACCACGACATAGCCGGCACGCAGGATCCCGAAGACGCACACGGGGTACTGCAGACAGTTCGGCATCATCACCGCGACCCGCGCGCCCCTAGCGAGCCTCTGTCCCTGAAGCCAAGCGCCGAAGGCACGCGACAGGCGCTCGAGCTCTCCGAAGCTGATCGTCCTGCCCATGTTGGTGTAGGCCGGGCGGTCGCGGTATTGAGCGGTATTGCTCTCGAACAGCTCTCCGATCGAGCGGTACTGGCGGTACTCGACCTCGGCCGGAACGCGCGGCGGGTAATGCTTGAGCCAGATTTTGTCCATGCCTCCCCCTTGTGCCGCGCCTTCTGCCGGGCGCTGGGTCGCCGGGGTCTGGGAGCGCGCCTCAGCCCCGAATTTGCCTTAGGTTATCCCATTGGCGCGGCGCACGCTCGCAATCATGCTGCTCACCAGCAGAAACTCCCGCCGGCCCTCCCGGCTCCCCGCCTGCCGGCGCAGCTCATCGAAGTTCTTCCTGCGCCCCTCTTCGGATTTCTCGTTGAGCCGCCTCAAGTTCTTGATCGAATGCTCCTGGACGTATTCGAGGTTCACGGTGCGGCGCTGGCGCACGTAGAGATCGAGCAGCGACTCGTCCGCCTCGCCGCGGCACACTTTCCCGAGCTTCTCGGTGAGATTGAACGAGTCGTGGATCCCTCCGTTCAGCCCGAAGGCACCCATGGGGTTGTTCAGATGCGCGGCGTCGCCGGCGAGCAGGACCCGTCCCGCGCGGAAATCCTTTGCCACGCGCTGGTGCACCCTGTAGAGGCTCTTGTACTTGATCTGGTAACGCTCCTTCCTGGGCAGGAAACTCTGCATGCGTCTCTCGACCATCTCCTCGGAAAGCGTCAGCGCTTCTTCCTCCTCCGGCGGCGCCGGGAAAATCACGCGCCATATTCCCGGAGGCCCTTCGTCGGGCATTTTGAACAGCGCGGCCCATTCCTCCGGATCGGCGAGGTACGCGTTCATGGCGTAGCCGTGCGGCGCGTAGTCGTAAGTCGTGCTCGCCACGAGGAAGCGCTCGTCCCAGGTGAAGCCGTCGAACCCCACGTCGGTGCACTTGCGAACGGTGCTGCGGCCGCCGTCGGCGCCCACCAGCCAGTCGGCCTCGAAGATTTCCATTCCGCCCGGCGTCGCCGCCGTCACCGTGACCCTGTCGGCGGTCTGCGAGAGGTCGGTCACCTTGTGCGAGAAGCGCACCTCCGCGTTCGGACAGGCCGCGAGCTTGTTGAGAATGATCGGCGTGAGACGATGCTGCTCGAGATGCAGACGATACGGATACGGAGTGAGGTCGCCGATTTCGGTCACGTCCCACTCGACGATGACGCCTTCCCTGCGGTCGCGGATCTGCCAGCGCGGCACCTTGATCGCCGCCTTGTGCATCTCGTCGGTGATGCCGTAGGGCGCCATCAGCTCGAGCGAAGGCGGGTGATAGGTGCCGGCGCGCAGGTCGATCGTAAGGGCCGGCTCGGCTTCCAGCACCAGCACCGAGACGTCCTGTTTCGCGAGCGCGAGCGCCGTCAGCAGCCCGACCGGGCCGGCGCCCGCAACGATGACTTGAGCGTTCCTTGGCATTCCCCGTGCCGGGATTCTACGTCACGGCTGCTTCGGCCGAGCGCACCCGGCGGGCGAGCGCGATGCAGGAGAGCGTCCCCGCGGCCGACAGGATCCCTATCATCCAGTAGCGGGTCAGCTCGCCCCCGGCCGAGCGGCCGACGACGAGGCTCGCGACGAAGGAGGCTGCGCCGGCGGCGAGCTGCTGGATGGACGCATTGAAGCTCATCACGCTGCCGCGCAGGCGCGGCTCCGCACCCGAGGTGATCAGCGCCATCGCCGGCACCATGCGCGCCGAGGACGCCGCGAACATCAGCATCAGAACGAGCGCAGCAACGAGGAGAGGCGAGCGCGGCAGACTGGTCGTCGCCAGCGCGGCAATGGCCGTGGCCGCCGCGCACCACGCGAACACCGCTCGCCTGCCGAGGGTATCGCTCCACCCGCCCACCAGGCGCGCGGTGAGCAGCGCCGCGATCCCGGCGACCAGATACACCAGGGGCAGTTGCGCCTCGCTCACCCCGACGTTCGTCACCAGGTAGGGCGCGATGAACGGAAACACCAGGAAGCCCGAGAACACCAGCAGCGCCGAGAACGCGAAAATCCTCAGATGGTTGGCCTCCCCGAACACGGCTCTGATTTGAGCGAGCGCGTTGCGCTCCCCCCCTGCCACGAGGTGCGCGCGCACCGGGGGGATCGCGAACCAGGCCGCCAGCAGGATTGCCGAGCAAAGCGCGGCGAGGAACACGTAGGGCGCGCGCCAGGTGAAATGCAGCGCGAGGTACAGGCTGATCGGCACGCCCAGGATCGAGGCGAGCGAGAAAGCCGACATGACCGCGCCGAACGCCCGGCCGCGCCGGCTTTCCGGAACCACGTCCGCGACGATGGTAAAAATATTCGCAGCGACCACGCCGCCGAAGGCGCCGGCCGCCGTGCGAGCGGCAAGCAGCGTCGCGTAGCTCGGCGCGGCAGCACATGCCGCCATGGTCGCCGCGAAACAGGCGTACAGCGCGAGCATCGCGGTCTTGCGGTCGAAGCGGTCGATGACGAGCGCGGAGAAAAAGCCGGACAAACTCGCGGCCACGGCGTAGATCGAGACGAAGAATCCGAGCTGGGTCGGGGTGATGTCGAACGCTCGCATGAGTTGCGTGCCCAGCGGCATCAGCACCATGAAATCGACCATCTGGCTGAACTGGATGCCCGAGAGCACCAGCAACAGGAGCCACTCTCGCGGCGCCGGCCGGGGCTCGGAGGTCATGGCGGCGTTCCGGGGGCGGCGCGGAGGCGGATCGCCCAGGCCATGGCGATCGCTCCGGCGCCGAGGCTCATGAATGCCAGTCCCCAGGCGAACGGGCTCGAATTGCCGCCGGCCAGATCGAGCACCGCGCCGAAGACGAGCGGCGCGAAGAACCCCGCGCCGAAACCGAGCATCGAGTGCACCGCCATGGCCGCGCCGCGGATGCGCTCATCGATGCGCGTGACGAGGCCCGCGGTCAACGCGGAGGAATCGCCCATGACGAGGCCCATGTGCATGATGACGAGTCCCACGAGGGCGTACGGCGGAAGCGCAGCGGCGAAACCGAGCGTGCAGGTGAGCGCGCCCGAGGCGAGCATCGCCATCCAGATCAGCCGCTCGCGTCCGTGGCGCATCGCGAGCTCGTTGCCGCCGATGCTCGCCGCCGGCCCGAAGAGATTGGCGATCGCCGCGATCGCCACCGCCGACCAAGCCGCCGGGGCCGCGCCTTCGGCGATCCGCAGATCCTGCGCGAATACGATGAACGCCACGAGCCACGAGCGCGAGCCGAACAGCTCCCAGCAGTGCACGGCGTAGCCGAAGATGTAGGGCCGCACCTCGCGGCTATTGAGCACCGGCCGGAAGTCGAGCATGCGCGTGCCGTGCAGCGGAGTCGGTTTCCTCGGCGGCAATCCGAGCGCAACCATGAGCCCGGCGGCGAGCGGCCCGATCGCGCCCAGGCCGAACGCCCAGCGAAAGCCCATCGTGTCGGCGATCCAGCCCGAGAGCAGGATCGACAGGCTCGTGCCCAGGCCGAACACCGCTGTATAAAAAGAGACGGCACGGCTCTGCGCGCCGGTCGCCGGAACGTTGTCGGTGAGCGCGCGCAGCCCCGGCATGTAGGTGCCGGCGATTCCCGCCCCCGCGCAGAGCTGCAGGAGCGAAGCCGAGAGGAGTCCGTTCGCGAACAGCGCCATCCCCGCGAGCGCCGCCGCCGCGACGGCGCTCGAGACCAGATAAACGCGCCGCGCATCGACGCGGTCGGTGAGGCTGGTGAGCAGCGGCACCGCGGCCATGTAGCCGGCGAAGAACGCGCCGCTGATGAAGCCGGCCTGCGAGTTGTTCAGGCCCCACTCGTCCTGCAGCCTCGGCAGCAGCGTCGCGTAGGTGGAGAAGCCCGCCATGCTCGTCACGTGCGCGGCGCACATCCAGGCGATGACCCGCCACGGTTTCACCTGTGCTTGAACTTCGGCTTGCGTTTCTCGACGAACGCCGCCATGCCTTCCTTCTGGTCTTCGGTCGCGAAGAGGGCGTGAAACACGCGCCGCTCGAATAGCATCCCTTCCGCGAGCGGCGATTCGTACGCGCGGTTGACCGCTTCCTTCGCCATCATCACCGACGGCAGCGAGAACTCCGCGATTTGCGCCGCCGCTGCGAGAGCCTCCTCGAGCAGCTTGTCGGCGCTCACCACGCGCGAAACGAGGCCTGAGCGCTCGGCCTCGGCCGCGTCCATCATGCGTCCGGTGAGCACGAGGTCCATCGCCTTCGCCTTGCCGACCGCGCGCGGCAGGCGCTGCGTGCCGCCCGCTCCGGGGATGATGCCGAGCTTGATCTCGGGCTGGCCGAATTTCGCCGTGTCGGCCGCGATGATGATGTCGCACATCAACGCGAGCTCGCAGCCGCCACCGAGCGCGTAGCCAGCGACCGCGGCGATCACGGGCTTGCGAATCGACCTCATCCGCTCCCAGTTGCGCGTGATGTACTCGCCCTTGTACACGTCCATGT